>DAHXLZ010000120.1 GCA_027365715.1 Methanomassiliicoccales archaeon
GTCATCATGCGAAACGATTCCATGAGACTGAGCAATTCCGGAGAGGGTGAATATTTCTGCACTACAGACTTAAATGCCAGCACATCTCACTGAATGCCATCCGGACATTTCAAGAGCTCACCATCTCTGAATATCAACGAAGAATTGACAACGTCTTTTAACCATGGCAACTCTCCTGTGTCAGTATTGGCTGAAATCAGCGTCAACAGTGATCATTGGAAACAAAAAATCATAAAATCAAATAAAGGGTTTTGGTTACTGCTTTAACAGTAACCTGATAGTGAGTTGGCCGGAATAAGTTCAGAACCGTCTGGATCTGTCGTCCCGTCTGCCGCCGCCACCGCCGCCGTAGGAAGGCCTGCGCCTGTCGCCACCGCCGCCGCCATACGAGCGTCTCTCAGGCTGCTCGTACTCCTTGTCGCTCACGTTCACTGTGGTGCTGGGATCGGAAACGTCGACTTCGCTCTTCATTATCTTTCCGTATTTCCCTACGTTCACCCTTATGTGTCCCTTTACTAGTGAGACATATCCGTTTTCAATCTGGATCGTCTCGCCCTCAGAGACTGTGCCTATCTGGTCCTGCCAGAGGCTCAGTACAACGCTGCCCGACTCGTCTGCTATTGGCACTTCTGCCACCTTTCTCGAAGGTCCAAACTTGGAGGGGATTTCTTTCGACTCCCCAACAGAAAGTACCTTGGCTATCACATTGACGCTCTTCGATTCAGGCGTCAAATCGGCTATTTTTGTCATTTCCTTGCTCTGTTCCATCTAAATTCTTCCTTGTTTAAGCTATGCCCTCCACTCGGAAGGCAACGATTCCATTCGCGGTCACTTATTTAATACATCGCATCGATGTACAAAAATGTGCATGGCGACCGTTATTCCCATTTGCCAGCAGTCTTGTATGTGGACGAAACCAGGCACTCTGGTCAGGCAAATTCAGGTTGTCGCTTTGCAGAGTCGGCGCTTATGAATCTCCTTCTTATCACTACCGGGTGAATCCTCATCGGGCGGCCATCGCAAATGCCTGTATCCCCGGGACATCCTGGGAAGTCTTCCCGAACTCAGTCCCGCCTGGCAAAGAGAATTGTTGCGAGTATGAATGGAACAGCCAGCCACAGAATACCGCCCACAATGATGGCCGCTTCACTCAGACCCAGAAGGGAGAGGCTGGAGACCGGACCGAAGATGAAACTGTTTGTTGCAACCATCGACTCCAGCGTCAAATATCCCGCAGGGCTGAGATAAAGCATTGTAATGTAGATATGAATGAAGCCGGTGCTTCCGAGGGATCTCCCCAGCAGCATGCCGATGATTAGCGAGATGAGACCCCAGAGGAAAGACATCACGATGTAGATTCCAATGCTCAGTCCGAGCATGGCACCTACAGATTTCATGAAGATGGATGTCAGATAGATGAGTCCTATGAAGCCGCCGCACATCACAAGCAGTCCCCAGAAAGCATAACCCAGGTAAACCGGAGGAATGTAGTAGCCTGTATAGAGCCCGACAAAGAGGTAAACAATAAGCAGACCCGTTGCCGACGCAATGGCAAAAAGGACAACCGATGCCACATATCTGGAAATTATCACACTGCCTCTGGTCACAGGTCTCACTAAAACGGACTCGATCACGCCGTCGACTCTCTCTTTTCCGAAAAAGAAATAGCCGGCGAAGACGGCCAGCAGCGGCACAAATTCAGACATTATCCCGGAACTGGCTGAAAAAAAAACTGTCAGGATCTGGCTCGAAGGAGGAATGAAGCTCACCGGACCCGATGTCTCCCCAACAAATTCACCGTTGCTGGAGAATGCCGCAAAGTTATAGTTCTGCGAATTATTCCGTTTCAGGTTGATCGGCAGATTTGCGGCGTTAAAACTGCTAATATTCGCAAGGTGACTGTAATTGGTGCTTGAAGACAAGTTAGTGGAAAAAAAGGCGCTGCTGTAGTAGATTCCAATAGAGTTGGTGAAATTTGCCTGAGGCCCGATAAAGACCACATGGATCATACCTTCAAGCGGGGGCGAGGGATTCCTGACGACACCGAGCCAGTAAGGTGTTCTTGTCCAATTGAAAAACACCATCATATTCGTTCCGAATTGATTGGCGTTGCTCTGAAGTGCTACAGATGCCATCATGGCAGGCGGCTGGGTTTTGCTTCCGAACGTGCTCATCATCTCGCCTGAAAAACTCATGAATGTGAGGTTGGCAAAACCGTCACGACCGGAAACAATGTTGTAGTACCTGTTAACTGACCCACTGTTGGTATTGACATTTAAACTGTAATTGACAGGCTTTCCGGACACACCCTGGCCGTATCCGTTGTAGACCTGCGTTGTGAAATGTATTTCGGTGCTGTTTGAATAATATCCGGTAGCGATAGACAGAGCGGAAGCCGGGTTGGCCGAGACGAATGAACTTTCAGAAGCATAGCCCACAATAAGACTGAACAATATGATTACAATGATGGAAATTATGCCGGCCCTGCTGCGTATGACCTTGAGGAAGTCATTAAGATAGTTGTTCATCTCTTACCGTTCCACGAAACTTACCCATTTATCCCGTGGGATATGGCGTTCATTTCCTGAATCACAGGCGGGCACTGAGGACACGGCTCTGTAACCTCCCGCCTCAAACAGGCGTTTAAACTCTCCGCCGAACTGGCGGCGAGCCCTGACAGATTG
>DAHXLZ010000011.1 GCA_027365715.1 Methanomassiliicoccales archaeon
CAGGAGGAAGGACAGGATTGATGCATATACGACAGTGCTCTATATGGCATATCTGCTCTGGTCATGGGCGGAGCGTACCCTTCGTGATAAATTCCCTGCCATGACACTGCAGCAGGCACTGAATTCCCTCTCAGACGTATCTGTCGTGACCTTTCAGTCGGATAAATCCACCCACAGGTGGACCACGAGGCTCACCGATGAGCAGGAGAAGCTGCTCAATCTGTTCGGGGCGGAGAAGTATTTACCTCATCCCTAAAGGCCTAGAAATATAGGGTTAATGTACCTTCTTCCCGTCTGCCACACCTCTTAAGTTCCAAGTGTTAGGCATTCAATCATCTTGCTTGTCCTTAACCTCTTCCACTGGCATTTCTGAAAGGCTGCGTGACTGTGCAGTCAACCGCTGAATAGACCGTACATGTCAACCGGTGGTCGAGACGGCAGATGTCTGCCACGGCATCAAGTCGAAGAGCATTCTCTAAAATGAGAACGTGAAGATGGTCAGGGGGAGACAGCTTTCCGATGAATTCGGAGCATGCGGAAATGAACTACGTTTTGTAATCTCATATGCAGTTTCTTTGAAAGACTGTTCGGAGCGTGCCGAAATGAGGGCACTCAAAATGTGCTGCACCAGATGGACAGACTGCCCTTACACACATATAATGACAGCAGCTGCATCGGCATTTAGAACGGCCCTTGGAAGAGAAGTGGGATGATCTCTTCACATTCCTGGTGCGTGAATACGTTCCACGGCAAAACATAGGTGTGGAGAACGAAATAAGGTAAGGTATCCCTCTTCGTAAGGTCAGCGGCGGAAGGAGGACTTGGGAGGTATCAGGGCCGCCGGAATGCATCTTATCCATTTACATGATGGCCCTGAAGAATGATATCAAGTCCACAGAACTTGTACTGAAATTGCTTGCCAATGATTCATTCCGGGCGAGGATTCCTCAGTCAGCCGTGCTAAA
Source organism: Methanomassiliicoccales archaeon (assembly GCA_027365715.1). The sequence continues at coordinate 966 of DAHXLZ010000011.1, forward strand.
AGGCTGAAAAGTTACAATCTTTTTACCTGCAGCGAGGGTATTGTCTCTTGAATATATGTTATGCCATAGTAGAGATTGTTGAAGGTGTTGGCCAGACAACCATGCTCAGTCAGATCGTCCCCTTCAGTCCGTCCAAGTATCGTAGCGCAATAGTTACACACCGTGTTGAGAAACACACTTGCACGCTTTTCGAGAACACAGAAATATACGTCCCATCTTCATACTACACCTCCTTCCTGGACAGGAACTTGGTTGATTATTTCAAGAAATTCGATATCGTAGTCATAAAAAGCGGAATGCCTTTCTTCCTGGCGGCAGTTATGGCTGGCGTTCCTACAATCTATGTCCTGTATCAGCCAGATCCTGTCTTCCTTTTCTCTGGAAAGGCAAGGATTAATAGATTGGCCGCCCGTCTGATGGAGCGACCAATATTATTAAAGCATGCAGATGCTTTTATTAGCGTCTCCCCATGGGTGGCCAAGTGGTACAAAGACCACTTCAACATTGACAGTGTTGTCATACCTGATTCCTTTGACCTGTCTGTTTTCAAGCCAGACAGAATCAGTCATTTGAATGAAAATAATGAGAGGCAGCTGCGTTTGTTATG
>DAHXLZ010000018.1 GCA_027365715.1 Methanomassiliicoccales archaeon
GAGCAATAATTTCTTTGCCACACTTTTCGGATATGAGTGGGAACTTACAAAGAGTCCTGCCGGTGCATATCAGTGGGTCGCCAAGGACGGGGCAGGAGCAAATACAGTACCGGACGCACATGACCCTAATAAGCGCCATCCACCAACAATGCTCACCACAGATCTTTCTCTGCGGTTCGATCCGGCATACGAAAAAATCTCCAGGCACTATTTCGAACATCCGGATGAGTTTGCTGACGCCTTTGCAAGAGCATGGTTTAAGCTAACGCATCGTGATATGGGTCCTAAAGCAAGATATCTAGGCCCTGAAGTGCCTGCAGAAGATCTCATATGGCAGGATCCGATACCGGCGGTAAACCATAAACTGGTTGATGAAGAGGACATACAAAATCTGAAGACAGCTATCCTCAATTCGGGCCTGAAAGTACGTGAACTAGTATACACAGCATGGTCCTCCGCTTCAACCTTCAGGGGTGGTGATAAGAGGGGCGGAGCAAATGGGTCACGCATAAGATTTGAACCGCAGAGAAGCTGGGAATCCAATGAACCTGAACAGTTAAGCAGAGTCCTCAATGTTCTGGAAAGTATAAGGAGGGATTTCAACTCCAGTGCAAAAGACGGGAAGAAGATATCGCTTGCAGATCTCATAGTTCTGGCAGGTAACACCGGCATTGAGAAGGCTGCCAGAGACGGCGGTTTCGATATTGAAGTTCCCTTTGTTCCGGGACGAATGGATGCTCTGGAGGAGCAAACAGATGCAATGTCTTTTGCTGTGCTGGAGCCTAAAGCTGATGGTTTTCGTAACTACATATCCGGTTCCAGTGGCAGGAAGCATGAGGAATTCCAACTCATAGATAAAGCACAGCAGCTTACCCTCACAATACCCGAAATGGTTGTTCTGGTGGGAGGAATGAGAGTATTGGACGCAAATTATGGTCACTCTCAAAGCGGAGTCTTTACAGAACGCCCCGGAGTGCTTACAAATGACTTCTACGTGAACCTTCTAAACATGGGAATCACGTGGAAAGCGAAGGATGATTCACATACTCAGTTTGAAGGGAGAGATGCGAAAACAGGGAAAATCAGATGGACCGCCAGCCGCGTAGACTTGATATTTGGTTCTCATTCTGAGCTACGTGCGGTTGCTGAAGTCTATGGAAGCAATGACGGAAAGGAAAAATTCGTGAAGGATTTTGTGTCAGCATGGGTCAAGGTGATGGACCTGGACAGGTTTGATCTCAAGTGACACACTCCCCGAACAAATTCACGGGCTACCTCCCGGTTTCCCGGGGGTGGTTCACGTTTCGACGAGAACAGCCTCGGGGGAAAATCCGGGGATGTGGTCCCCCGGGTCTTACACTCTCCCCATGTGTGTTAATCTGGTCATGCCGTGTCCTGTGCTGGAACCAGCAATCTTGAAGGATTTGCCCTCCTTCATCACTCCCAGGTAAGCTGAGGTGCCTTCCAGCTCACTGTTGTGAGTCTGGACGGTTGAGGTGTTGCCCAAATGGCAATTTGGTATGACCGCATCCGTACGCAAGAAGTGGTCACTGCAAAATACCGGGGGAACTGAAAGAAGGCGCCCGAAGGCATGGCATTAACATGTCAGGACTGGTTCACAGCGAAATAAGAGCGGAAGTTCACAGGCTTGATGAGCGCGAGTCCAAGAATAGACTTGACAGCATCAGCAGTTCCTTGAGGAAAAAAGTGCCCGCCCGCTATCAGTATGTCCGAGCAGGATCGTAACGTTCGTACGACGACCGTATGGAATAAGCCCTGAAAACCGCATTGCCACTGTTTCTCAGCCTGCCCGTCGATCCGATTATATTCCGGTTATGAGCTGCACACATGAAACAGAGGTCAGATAGCCGCAGCACAGCTTAACAGGGAGAAGCTCTGCTGGACGCTCACAACGCTCGACATATTCGTAGACAGGGCGCTGTCGCTCAGGCCGAAGAGTCCTGAACTCTCGGGTTTCCACTACAACCGTGAACTGTTCAGGGCAGCCATGGCGAACACGTATCTGGAAACAGTGGGCGACAGGGCGGACAGCATACATCTCGCGATAAGGAGGGTTCCCGTGTCTGCCGTCTACTACGAATATCTGAAGACGCTGCAGATCATGGACAGAAGGTCGAATTTCAGTGCGCATGATGCAGTGCTTGCATTCGACTGCACGGATGAGGACTTCTACGGCAAACCGAACGGCATATGGATGCATGCCTGGACGGGTGAGCATGCCGTCACGGGCAAGTTCCGTTTCCTCACCTGTTCGCTCGTCAGCCACGATGTGCCGGAGAAGGTGCCGCTGCTCTCTATACCGGTGCATGCAGGGAACAACATGGCCGTCGACGTGTGTTACTGCCTGTCGCTTGTGAGGCCGCTCCTCCGCTCTGTCAGGCTCGTGCTGTTCGACAGGGGTTTCCACAACAATGAACTGATGCTCATGCTCTCGCACATGAGCATCCCCTATCTGCTCTTCCTGAGAAAGACGGCAGTGGTGAAGAGAGAACTCGCCGGCATGCTTCAGGATGAGAGAAAGACAGTGGATTGCAGTTTCAGTGTGAACGTGAACAAGACAGTGCTGAAGGGCGAAACAACTGTCCCCTTTCTCAGGAAGATATTCGAGAAGATACTGGGAAAGCTCATGGACTGGTGTTTTGCAACAAACCAGCAGGAAATAGACCTGGATAGCATAGTTCAGGCATACCGCGGAAGATGGAATATGGAAAGAGGCTTCAGAGTCCAGGACGAGGCAACCATCAGGTCGAAGTCAAAGGACGTCTGGATACGTTTCTTCCTCTTCGCATATGAGCAGGAACTCCAGCTCATATGGTCTGTGTTCTACAGGGAGGATGTACAGTTCAAACAGTTCTTCCTTCAGCTCAGCGAGACATGCACCGGGAGACTCAGACGTGCCGAGGAGAGGGCGGCGAACAGGGAGGCCGCGGAACAGAAGGAATCCGACGCCCGGCAGCCGTAGTGACAATACGGCATCACTGCGGCAACAGCTCCTGTTCACCGTTACTCTTCAGAGGGCAAGGTGCGTTGGAATAGACGACATTGCCGTTATATCAAAAACCTTCGGACATACTGTTTTTATCAGGAAGTCTCAAATACGCAAACATCGATAAACTCTTGCGAATTTAGTATTCCACTGAAGGCAAATACATGACCGAATACGATGATGAAAAACGCATCGATTTCTGTGGTTTGTATTTCGACAAGATAGAGAGAGTGAATAAGAACAATGAGAATGAAACAATGCCCCGGCAGTTGAAATCATATTTAACACGCTCAAAAAAGAAAGAAAATCTTTTCAAAAAATTCAAGTCTATAGTCTTTGCCACATTCTTCCTGATCGCGGGGATGTTGGTCATCACCCACGCTTCAAACGTGGTAAAGGCGCAGAGTTATATTCCAACAAAATGGTGGAAAGTTGGCTATGATGGCAGTGACGCCATATATCTTACCAACCGATCGAGTGCCACTAATGTTCCAGATGTATCCGTGGGAGGTTATCAGACTTCCGAAAATGCATCATGGGGCTTAGCCAACGCTCTTACTCTGACAATTGGAAATCACACTAAATATTTATCGGATTACTCATATGATGCAGCTCTTCCGGGAATTACCGTATATCTGTTCATAGTTGCGACTGGATTCGGACAAGGGTATGAAACTCAGGGAGGAGGAACAACCACCTACTATACCACTGCCTTCCAGGATCTGAAAGTTGAACTGAATGGTTTCTCGTCACAAAGCACAGAGTATATCCAATACCTTTATGACAATGGCTTTAATATGACAAACGCGTCTTCGGAATATGGTACCAATAATGAGTTTGGCCTTTTAGGATTTGGCTTAAGTTCGTTAGGTTTGTATTCATTTCTTATGGGATTGGACTGGCCAATAGCACCTCTCGCTTTCCTTATTGATGCTATGTCTTTAATCAGCCCAACATCGGCTTCAAGTCATCCTTCAACCTTCCAAGCATATGGCAATGGAGGTATCGCGAATCAATGGACTGAAACGACGTGGGCTAGATTTCCCGAGAATAATACTTTCTCCTCGTCCACTCGTGTGGAACTTCAGATCCCGATAACCGATTTCGCTGATTCAGGTAACCTGACAGTTACCGGTCTGAATCAGTTAGAGGAATTAGGATTTGGTTCCGCATATCAAGATGGTGCTAATCCTTCCTTTACGATACCAATTAGACCCGCAGTCTATACACAAGGCCAAGTTTTTCTCGCTCCTGGGGTTCCTTACCCTAATGCTACGGTAACACTTACTCAAGACGCAGGCGGTAATTACACAAATTTTATGGTCAAGACAAATTCAAGCGGTTATTGGAGTTTCTATGCGCTGCCGGATGCAGCGTATACCGCCAACTGTACACTTTCTGATGCATTTGGCCATATTTCATCTAACAAAGTTACGTTCACCGCGGGTGGTCCTGGTGGGGAAGAAACAGAGCAGAGTCTATCCATGGGTGCAGGAGTCGTAGAAGGAAAGGTGCAGAATGGTGGATCAAATACAAATTTGATAAACGGGGCGACGATATCTATCACAAGCAGTGGAAAGACAGCAAGAGCTGAGACGAACTGGAGCGGTGAGTACATTCTCGGGGTCCCCACCACTGGCACATTTTCGATCGGTGTTAACGCTTCAGGCTACAATTCACAAACCGAAACCGTCACTGTTCAAGCAATGAATAATGTCTACTATGCGAACTTTACCAAAATGGTGAGTTTTGCAGCTGTTCCCGCTGGAGTAGAAAGCTATTTCCAGATCATTATTACGAATTCACAGGATTCCCCAACAGCCAATCTTTATCAGCAAAAGCTTGTTATAAATAGCAAAATTTTTTATAACTTCGAAGCAAGTAATTTATCTAACATTGAATTTTTCTATGCCAATGGCAATTTGATCCCCTCATGGCTTGAGGGGGGGAATTCCAATGTAACCGTGTACGGAAATTACCGCGATTCAACCGCGACTATCTATTGGCTTCAGTTGAACGGGATCCAAGCGCTATCTTCAGCGGTTATCTATATCGGATTTGGCCCACCATCGATCAATTTCTTCAGCTCTGCGGGACATGGCTACACTGGCGAAGCCCCCCAATTATCTGCCCATTATGCTCAATATGACAATGGTGCGAGTGTGTTTCTCTGGTATGACAACTTTGCAGGAAATTCCACCTCTATTCCATCGGGCTGGTCACAATGGTCATACGCTAAAACCGATAACGGTCTTTACATTGAGCCGCCACATTCCGTAACGACAGTAAACGTAGGAGTTACGTATGATGGACTATCATTCAGTCCTTACACAACGACGGACATTTATGGTGTACCACTCTACCCTAACGACTATTCGTATTCCGCGGCTGGATATGGTTATACTGGAGGCAACAGCCTGTTGGTTGGTAATCCGTCTGATTATTCATATGTTAGTTACCCAAAGAATTCGCCTGGCGGAAGCGGAGGTAAGACAAATTATCCAGATGAATTGGGCGTTTGGACAATATCCAGAGATGGTTCCATTGGGTACTCGTATTTCGACTATGGAAATCAGCATTCAGCCACTGGTCTGCCAATGAATGACCAAAATGTCACGAATTGGGGACAGTCTTCTTCAAACAGCTCTTCTGTTCAATGGTGGAGAGTGAGAATGACCCCACCTAACGGCGTGATGCCTACTGTCGTTGGTCCAACGACAATAATGGCTTGGAGAGAGTTAACTATCAATAATGCGCAAGGTATTGCCACTCCATCTCCTTTCCAACAAAAGGTAGATATAAACGCATCTGCGTTTTCACTGTTTGAAAATACTGGGCTCACCAACATTGAATTTATATGGGGAAACGGAACAGTAATACCATCTTGGTTAGAAAGCGGGAGTGCGTCCTCAAATGATGCAATCTTTTGGATCACGGTGCCTGTGATCAACTCAAATTCAGAGATAGAGGTTTATCTCGTTTTCTTAGACACCTCGGTTAATATCATGAATGGTGTGACAATCGGTGAAGCACCACAACTGTCTGCAGACTACGGCATGTACGATAACGGTGCAAATGTGTTCCTGTGGTATGACAATTTCGCAGGATTGTCATCCTTTGCGCCGCCTGGCTGGTCGCAATGGTCTTACGCATTGACGAATAACGGACTTTACATAAATCCGCCGGGTACAGACACTGTGAATGCCGGTGTTACATACAATGGCGCATCGTTCGGCCCTTACACAACAACAGACATTTATGGGCAGCCTCTTTATCCGAACGGCAACGCGTATTCTGCTGCCTGGTTCGGTTATACAGGCAGCAACCTTCTGCTGGTCGGCAACCCGTCCGGATACACTTATGTCAGTTATCCCAAGAATGCGCCAGGTGGCAGCGGAGGCAAGACAAACTATCCTGACGCAGTTGAAATCTGGACAATAGCGAGGAGCGGTTCTAACGGCTATTCTTACCTGAACTACGGCGACTCTTACGGTGCTATGGGTCTCCCGACGAACAGTCAGAATGTCACCGATTCGGGACAGGGATTTTCGAATCCGTCTTTCGTGCAATGGTGGCGGGTAAGAGCGACGCCACCAAATGGCGTAATGCCAACAGTTTCCAACGGTGGCAATTCAAGCAGCCCGCCATCACCTCCTCCCGGCGGTGGCGGTTGCGTCCTTTTTGGCACCAACATTACACTCGCAAACGGCACCACAATACCAGTTCAGTTGTTGAGACATGGGATGAAGATACTTTCATATAATCCCGACAACGGATCTCTTGTTGACTCCACTGTCCTTTATGTCAATTCATCGAGTGTAACGCTTGTTGTCAACGTAAATGGTATCGTTTACATCTCAGGTCTCAATGATCAGCCTGTGTATGTACAGGTCCAAAACGGAACTAAGGAATGGGTAATGCTCGAACAGCTCAATTTCACAATGAAGATATATTATCCGATCAACAATACCTGGGTACCTGTCTCCAGTCTCACTATACTGACAGGAAATTTCACAGTATTCGATGTCGTTTCTTCTAATTTCTTCTACAATGGTAATTATTTGAGAAGTGATTATATGGCGAACGGAATACTGCTTGATAAGAAGGCACCTTGATAACATGTAAATTTTGGTGAGACCATAACATTTTGCATGGTGATAAATTGAAAAGATTCTTCATGGGCAGACGCAAAGTCTTTTTAGTGTTAATTGTCTGTCTTATTGTAGTTTCTTCCGTTTACGCTATAACAGGTTTTCGTTTTAGTCAGAGGCCGAAGCCGGTCTTTGTTTACAGCACAACCAATCACGAATTCGTAAATGTATCGTGGCCACATGGAAGTTATTATACAGCTTTTGGCAACATAAATGGCACAACCCATTTCGGCCTGAACAAATCACACATGAATTCTATTCTGTACTTAAACATCATAGGAGGTGCTGATGCATTTGGCAGCCCCAACGGGCCGCTGACTATATTCCATGCATATATCAACGGTTCCGTCAATAGTACTCTAAGACCCGATCTTGGAGGTTTGACTTTCAATGATTTCGGCAATAATACTGATCCCGTCTCGTTGGCACAAACTTTACCGCTATTTGATGTGAGTAACTTCCACGACGTCAATTTTTCAAATAAAACCATTCTTCAGAGAACGAATGTTGAACTTCGTGGATTTAGCGGTTTTGGCTCGTTCTCTGTATATGGCAAATTAATAAATGAGAATTCAGGGACTAATGTCAGGAATGCTGACTATTATTTCAGTTTTGGCGTCATCGTTGAAGTTTTTCAACCAACGCCCTACAATGTTACGCACACGACTTTCAATTTCATTGCTTATCTCACAGGATTTGCAAATCCTCTCGCCTGCGAAATAACACTGAACATAACAGGCAATACATAGGAACGATGCAATTAAAGAGATGAGCGTTCTGAGGTCCGGCAATAATTATGCCTTTTTCCAACCCATATCGACATCAATAGGGAAAGAGATGTCCTAAGGGCTTGCTAGTGAATCATTTGAACTATTTTTGACATCACCTGGTCAAGATACACTCTAACAACGGCGCTTCGTACTGGTCAGGTTTAATGCCAGATCTCAACCAGGCACAGAGGAGAACGACGGCCGGCGCCATCTACCTGCAACTCGGAAGAGGAGAGCAGAAAAATGTCTTCCGCATGATGAAACTCTCACGTGCCACTGTGATAAAGGGGAAGAAGGAGATTCTCTCGGCCAATCCGCTCAACGCCGAAAGGGTGAGGAGGAAAGGAGCAGGAAGGAAACCGCTCGAAGCAACAGACAGGAAGATCGTCGCAGTGTTCAGGCATATTGTCGAGGAGAATACTGCGAGAAGTCCCATAGCACATCTGGTCTGGACGCACAAGTCCATCAGGACACTTGCCGTCGAGATGGCGCACATGGACCATCCGGTGGTGTCGTGCGCCTCAGCTGCAAGGCTCCTCCGCTAAATGGACTATTCGCTGCAGTCAAACAGGAAGGACATGGAGGGCTTCTCCCTTCCGGAGAGGGATAGGCAGTTCCGTTACATCAACAGAAAGGTTACGGAGTTCCAGAAGAGCGGCAATCCCGTCCTCTCCGTCGACACGAATAAGAGGGAACTGACAGTCAATTTCAGGAACGCAGGCAGCACATACAGGCCGAAAGACAAACCCTTAGAGGTCAACACATACGATTTCGGATACCTGAGGGATGGTGTGACCATACCGTACCGCGCATATGATGTTAATGGCAACGAGGGTTTTGTAAGCGTGGTCATCACTGACGACACCGCCGAATTTGCGGTCGAAACGCTGCGATGGTGGTGGAAGCGCTACGGCGGCAGGGCATATTCCGGGTCGACGGGACAGTTCATACGTGCAGACGGCCGGGGAAAGCAGCAGCCGCCGACATGGATGGATGTATCATCTGCAGCAGCTCTCCGGCAAGATAGGCATTCCAGTCACAGTCTTCCATTATCCGCCTGGCACCAGCAAGTGGAACAGAATTGGACAAAGGCTGTTTTCATACATACGCATGAACTGGCAGGGAAAGCCGCTGGAAACCTACCAAACAGTCGTCAATCTGATCGGTGGGACAAACAAACAGAAGCGGCCTGAAGGTCCACGCAAGGCTTGACAGAAGGAAGTGCGAGAACGGAGAGCGCATAGACTTCGCGGCGATGAAACATCTCAACATCCGCCAGCACAGAACGCTTCCGCAATGGAACTACACCATAATGCCTTCCGCCTGAGTCACACATTTATTGCAGTCACAAATAATATAAATTATTCACTATCAGGCACTAAGGTATCATTCAGTCCTTCTGACCGTATCCATCAGTTTGTAAGCCTTGACTTCATCTTTGTGCATAGCTGCATGAATAACCATGCAAACCATTGCAGTCTTTGATCGCGTTATCCTGTCAGGCAAATCCGAAACAAATTTCCTGATTACAGGATCATCGATGTATCGTTGAACCGTCTTCTTGAGTTCCCAGATGTCCGAGAGTTCCTTCGTGAAAATTCGAAGTTCGTGAGAAGTATTTAGTCATTCACCAGCGCTCAGTAGTCCCGCATATTGGGTGCGGCAACGGGCCGGAGCATGATGATGCCTGTGACTTTGCAGATTTCAGAACATGCTTCAGCATGAACAATGTGAAGCATGGGCTGAAGAGTTGCGTCATGCAACGGAGTTCAGCCGTCTGATTCCTGCATTATGCGGTCATGGACCGTTTCACGTATCATTGTGAATGGCATATCAGGAAGAGACGTATGCCGTGAATACCTCCTTCTTCAGCTCTTCGGCG
>DAHXLZ010000048.1 GCA_027365715.1 Methanomassiliicoccales archaeon
GTGAAGGGTGCTCTTGGCAGGCTGAAGAGGCAGCCGGAGAGAATAAGAAAGGCGATAATACACTCGGCGCTGCCCCTTCCAAAGATTCGCGTATGCTGAAACTGCTGCAAAATGGCGCACATTCAATCCAAAGAAGAATAGTAATTCAGATCAGCAATATGGGCTTTACTGCACCCGGATATTTCCCAGACTCAATTCTGTAGCTATGTCAGGAAGTGGGCATACTGGTGTCGATTTGTTGATGAAAAAACGCACATCGAATTAACTTCAGACCATCAATTACAACTGAAGTATAATTCGCTCACCTCCCTTCTGCCTCGAGTGCTTCTCTTTGCAGCATTTTCGTGGCGCAGGTTGTATCCTAAATTGTATAGGTGATACACGACCTGTTTTCTAAGCTCTTTGCTATGGACCTCCACGATGACTTTTGGTCGCGACTTCAATGTCTCTGCAGATCCTTGTAATACTTCGATTTCAAATCCTTCAACATCTAGCTTCATAATCGATGGCGTCTTCAGTTTAAAAGAATCAAGTGTTCTCATCTCGCCCATTTCATGCCTCTTCCCAGTTTCATAAGTCAAGTCTGGAGACGACATCATGATATCATCTGTTGATATTTCAAAAGCCCCGTCTGCTGCCCCGATTGCCATGTTGTACGTGTGAACGTTCCCAACATCATTGATTCTCAGAAATTCCAGCATAAGTTCGTAATTCTTCTTTAATGGCTCAAAAGCAAATACTTCAGCTCCAAATTTCTTTGCGCACAAGTAAGCATAATCACCGTATTGGGCTCCAACATCAATCACAACATCCCCTGGTCCCGGTATGAATTCTGGAAGTCTTTCGTAGACGTGATCTATGAGTACCTCTTTGAGCGAACGCGGTAATATGCCCACCGGAATATTCAGGTTGTATTCTTTTTCCAGCAATGTCTTAGGAAGGTTGACGAAGTAATCGTTGCTGTTTTTCTCTCTGAGGCTGCTATCGAACCTTTCAGATATCAGGTCAAGAATGGAAAGATGCAGCTCTCTTTTTTGTCGGAGTTTCCACCTTACCGCTTCAAATCCCGGCACTGAATCCCAGGGTGAGGAGAGTGAAGTGCGTATAAAATGAAACCGATCCGGGTGACAGCTGAGGACCAATGTGCTGCAGAAAGTCATTGCCATCATATATTGTGTCTTGCCGCACCATATATTATCATGACAAAACCGACAAAACCAAGCGCAAGGGCAACCCAGCTTGAAATCTGGTGCGACCCGATCTGTGAATTGATGGTTGGAAAGATTGAAGTGAAAATGAAAATGGGGGATGCCAGAATCAGCAATACTATGCCTGCAGCAATTATAAACATGTCAACGTTGATGTTTTTCAAACCAGACTCACCCCTATGAGCCCGTAGGCGAACGCGTACAGTATTACCGGAAAGAGCATTGTTATCCAGGACATCTTCAGATGCGCCTTTCTGGCAAGGATAAACGACACAAGGTAGAGTATGAGCGAAATTGTTGTAATGACAAGCGATGCGATTTCAAGTCCGAGCAGGAAATTGTAAAAATTTCCGAATATCGGCGATGTCATGGAATGAATCTGTTCGTTGTAGAGGACAACAACCGGCTTGATGACCACGGCGAACATGATCACAAATATGGAACCGACAATGTACACTATCATTGAGAGATGGTATGCCATGAGTGCTTTATTTTCCATAACCACCACCAACAAAAAATCTGATGCCCATGAGCACGATGGTTGCCGTCAGAATGAGTTCAAGGCCAAGCAGCATCGCCCATGCGGATTGATATTTAATCGGGTCGGTAAGTGAAAGATACCACATGCCGAATGCAATCGCAAATTGCGCTGCAACTACGGTATACAGCAGTTTGCTGTTCACTGTTTCACCGCCATTGAACCCAGATCCCTCTTTGCATGCCTCATGGCATAAACCGGGACGATGGAACAGAACGTCAGAGCATAGAGCATGAAAAGCGTCAATGGTCTGGTCTGTGACAGTCCGGGTTGCACATATCCCCACATGCCGACGACAAGCCAGAAGAGTATGATGAAAACACCCATGAATGTTATCATAGGCCTCTCCAGCGGTCCGTCGCCCTCGTATTTGTCTATGAACGGAACGAGCATCAGGTAGAACAGCAGTGCAAACACAAGCGGCACACCACCGGTGGAAAGGCCGAAACCCGCCACATCCATCAGCTTGTACACGGGCATCTCGTACCAGTCGGGAAACGGAGTCGTGCCGTATACCAGCTGGCCGTATGCCGGCGGCAGTCCCTGAGGAATGAGTGCCGAAGCAAACAGAATGCCTGCTACAAAGATCATGCCAATGAACGCAGTATAGAGCAGGTTTACCGGAAACCAGGGAATCTTCTCTTCGTCCTTTGCCGCAGCAGGGTCAAACGGGCCCGATTTCTCATAAAGGAAAAAGTGTATGAAGACAAGTATCAGCACTAAGACGCTGAGTATTGCCGCATGCAGAACGAGCAGATGCTGCCAGGTCTGCACAGTTGTGCCCGTTCCGACAAGGACAGATATAAGCCAGCCGGCAAGTCCCGGAGCTATCCTTCCGATTATGCTTCGCTGCAGGAGTATCTCGGAAACGTGCAGTCCAAGGACACTCTGGACCGAGTACGTGAGCATGTATCCCATCGCCGCTATTGTATTCACAAGAAGGAAAATCACAACGCCAATGATCCACTGCAGCCATCTCCACTTTCCCCTGTACGCACCAACGAAGTACTGTCTGAACATATGCAGATAGACCATCACCACCATCGCATACGCCATATACAGGTGTGAAGTGAGAAGCACTTCTCCGAAAGGCACTGTGCCCATCAGCACGAGTGTTGAATTGTATGGATTGGCAGGCTCGTAGTAATATGCGAGCAGTATTCCTGTAACAATCTGGTAAATGAGGGCGGTAGCGAGAAAGGCACCTGTCCAGTAATCTATACGCAACTCTTTCCTGGTAACTGGAAGGAATGAGATTGAGTAGGACCCCGGCTGCGGTTCCTCGTGCTTTGTGAGGTTCAGAGGATTGTATTCGTTCTTTTCACCCATCAGTCCACTCACCGTTTACTTTGTGGGCCATGGCCCGTTCGCACTGCTCACTACAATCGTCTTGTACATCGGTCCCTTGATGCTGCCGGAAAGAGACAGTGCCGGCCCGTCATAGACAGGCAGCAGAGACCCTCCCGAAAGATTCTCCTGTTCCACACCCGGGCCGTATTCCTGGCCACCGGGCTCCCATAGATGTGACCTTATCACGGCGTTTACGGGGTTAATTCCAGTCGCATAAACTATACCTTCTGCGTCTACCGTCAAAACGACCTGCGGAAGAGAGTGGTTTGCCGGACTTGGCGCAGGTCCGGAATTGTAGAGATTGTGCGGTCCTCTGGTGGGGTCATACTGGCTCCCGTGGCATTTGCAGAATATAAGGCCGTAGGCAGGCCAGTTGGTTTCGCTGTATCCTATCAGCTCCGCCTCGAAGGGAATACTCAGGTGAGGGTGATAATCCAGAAGCGGGACAACGCATCCCAGATGCTGGCAAATTCCGCTGAACGCTGTGAGGTATTCACCCGTGGGCAGTTCTACCGCACCAGGAATAGGTGTGCTCAGGCCGGAGAATTTGACAAGAATATTGGGTTCGTCCTGAAGCGGATAGTTGAACATCATTATCGGGTATGTTGAACTGCTGCCAGTGGCGGCAGGAATATCCGATGCCTTTATCGGATTGCGCTGGCTGTCAACGAGAACTGCAGTCGGGTACGAACTCAGCAGAGGTGAATTTCGAGTCGTGGGAGTGATAAACCGCTCAAGCGATATACCGCCCAAAACAAGCGCTCCTGAAGAGGCTCCAAGGGCCTTTATGAATGTCCTCTTCTGCTTGTCCACTTCCTGTTTTCCTTTTCTTTCCTTTTCCCTTTTATCAGGCATTGTAGACCCTCAACAATCATTTGTGTGAATCAATCTGACCGGAAGCACGGGTGCATGGCTTTATGCCTATAACCCGCCATCATATTTGCGTATTTGCAATGCAGCCTGCTGCAACAAGCACTTCTGTGCAGGAATCCGGTGATGCGGAAGGCATGACCACGCAACACCCTCTCCTGTACCCCTGCAGGCATCGGGGATTTCATTCCCACTAACTATTTTAAGATTTTACCTCACATGTAAGTCAAACAAGTGTCTGCAGCTGCTCATCACTGTTCAATTGAGCCTGTGTCAGATGTGTTTATTTTGGCCATGTGCCATAAGGTCATTCAATCGATTAGAGCAATCGATGTTGCGAAAACAGTGCCCGGCGTTTCCAAAGCATACATTCCACAGATCAGGCCGCCGGGGCAAACTCATACACGGGCATGAGTGACATAATTCGGTCATGCTGTAGAGAAAATGGTGATTATGAACGAAACAGAATGAATTTCCATTGATTCACCCCGGTGAGCTTCCGTCAGGGAAGGAAGGTCGCCCGGTCACACAACATGCAGTGCCGCGCACACAGCTGAGCCAGACCTCTCCGTCCGGGCGGTGCATTAAACTCGCTGAGCTGATTTTCTCCATTCCTGATGCTGAAGAGGGGTCAGGCATAGTATAGGTGCCATGGCACTGTGGCTGAAGGAAGGTTCCGGCGATGGACTGCGTGCTGCATTTCTTGCGGGCAGGGAATTTGCGCACATGCACACCCTGTTTGCGATGGCAGTTTGCATACGACTCTTCCCCTGCCGCTGACAGAAATGGGCATATTGACGGGAAATTTTGTTATGATTTATGGTCCGGGAACTGATGAGGAACTCAAAGTTGTCTGCAGTCTGGTTCGGTCTTCGTACTCTTTTGTGCGTAGCTCAGTCGATACTGTTTCCACACTCGATGAATGATTGTGATTTCGAACGATACAGATATATAAAGTGATTATCAAGTGCGAAATTCGCCAGCTGAACTATAAAAACGATTCATAGGTTGGCAGTCATTCAGGGAATCGAGTGGAGGCGACAGAAATGCAGGGCACAGCTGTTGAAAAGCTATCTTTGCTGTATGTCGACGATGAGGCGATGTTACATGAGCCTTTCAAACTGTATATGGAGATGATGTTCAACTTCCAGGTCGATACGGCCTCATCAGGGGATGAAGCTCTACTGAAACTGCTGACATCCTCCCACGAATAAAATTCGTGGGGTTCCTGGCTGCATTAGAATGCGACCTCCTTTGCGGCCGGCGGTTCGCGTTTCTTCGAGACTGCTCGCCTTCCCTTCCGGGAGGTGTTGGCAACTCTCTCCACGCACGTTAATTCGGGCATGCCCTGCCC
>DAHXLZ010000060.1 GCA_027365715.1 Methanomassiliicoccales archaeon
CCATGCGAGTAATATTCAACTTCCATTTCTGTGTCGAGCCTCACATCAAGTTCTGCACTTCCACCGGCATGAGTTTTCCTTTTTGTGTATAGCAGTTTTGCCTTTGACCCTGGTGTCAGTCGTTCGGGCAGTTCAATTGTCACTGTTTCTGTAACGTCTATATCCAGTGACCGGGCATCCTCGCCGGGTCTGAATTGAAACGGAAGTATGCCCATGCCAATGAGGTTGCTCCTGTGAATTCTCTCGAATGATTTTGCAACAACGGCACTGACTCCGAGAAGCTTCGGTCCTTTCGCCGCCCAGTCACGGGAACTGCCGGCACCATATTCTGCGCCGGCCATTACTATCAGCGGCACCCCTTCCACGGCGTATTTCGTCGCGGCATCAAATATTGTCATCTCTTCTCCATCAGGGAAGTGAATCGTGAATCCTCCCTCTACTCCGGGAACCAGAAAGTTCTTTATCCGCCTGTTGGCAAAAGTGCCTCTTGCCATGACCCTGTCATTTCCGCGCCTTGACCCATATGTGTTAAAGTCGGCGGGGGACACACCTCTTGAAATGAGATATTTTCCTGCCGGCGTGTCGGATGAAAATGCACCTGCGGGGGAGATGTGATCTGTGGTGACAGCATCCCCGAAGAGTGCCAGTACCCTTGCGTTCCTTATGCTGCCGCCTGAAGGGCCGTCCGGCTGCCCGATGCTGGAGAAGAATGGCGGCAGCCGGATGTAGGTGCTGTTCTCATCCCAGTCGTAAAGTTGACCATCAGGCGCCGGAAGACTGTTCCATTCATCGTTTGCGGTGTCTATGGCAGAGTAGCGTTCTCTGTACATCTGCGGCGTGAGAGCCGAAGAAAGCGCCCTCCGGATCTCCTCCTTCGTCGGCCATATGTCACGCAGGTAGACTTTTTCACCATCTCCTCTTGAAAGAGGAATTGAAGTCATGTCTGTAAGAACTGTACCTGCAATTGCAAAAGCAACAACAAGAGGAGGAGACATCAGATAATTTGCCCTGATGTCTCCGTGAATGCGTGCCTCAAAATTCCTGTTCCCGGAAAGAACGCTTGCTACGGCCAGTTTGTTTTCTGTTATTGCCCTGGATACAGGTTCCGGCAGCGGACCGCTGTTTCCAATACATGTTGTGCAGCCATACCCGACGAGATAAAAGCCAAGTTTTTCCAGCGGCTCCATAAGACCGGCCTTCTGAAGGTAGTCTGTCACGACCCTGGATCCGGGTGCAAAACTCGTCTTTACCTTTTTTTCCACATGCAGACCCTTCTCAACTGCCTTTTTGGCAAGAAGTCCGGCGGCCACCATAACATCAGGATTGCTGGTGTTGGTACAGCTGGTTATCGCCGCAATTGCCACGTCTCCATCAGAGACAGTAGTCTTCACCCCTGGCGGAAATTCCAGCTTTACTGTCCTGACGCCGTTCAGAGATTCCTTCAGAACATTTGTCGAACCTTCTGAAGTCATTGTGCCAATTTCTGCACTTCCGCCCGAAATAAAGGCGTTCCTGAAATTTTCGGATATTTCGGAGAGATCGACCCTCGACTGCGGCAGTTTCGGGCCAGCCACACTTGGTCTGACTTTTGATAAGTCGAGTTCAATCTGACTGCTGTACTTCACGCGTGAATAATCAATGGAACTGAAGCCCTGAAGTTCACAATACTTTTTCACAATTGCAATGTGTTCATCGCTTCTGGTTGTGGACTTGAGGTATTCCAGCGTTTCTCCGTCAATCGGAAAGAGTGCGATCGTTGCACCATATTCAGGGCACATGTTTGTAAGCGTTGCACGATCCGGAACGCTCAGATTGGTTATTCCCGGTCCGTAAAATTCGACGAACTTTCCTACAACATTATTCTTTCTCAGAATCTGTGTGAGAGTGAGTACCAAATCCGTTGCAGTCACGCCTTCCTGCAGCCTGTTCACTATGCGGACACCGACTACCTCAGGCTGCGCAAATGTGACCGGCTGATTGAGCATTGCCGCCTCGGCTTCGATACCTCCAACGCCGAAACCCAGCACACCGATGCCGTTGACCATAGTGGTGTGTGAATCTGTGCCCACCAGTGTATCCGGAAAAGCGAGTTTTGAGCCGTTTACAGACCTGACAGCCACGCACGTGGCCAGATATTCGAGATTTACCTGATGCACTATGCCGAGTGATGGCGGCATCACACTGAAGTTTCTGAATGCCCTGGCCGCCCATTTGAGAAATGAATAGCGCTCGTGATTCCTCTCAAATTCCATTTTCGTGTTTAATGCAAATGATTCGACAGTGCCATACGAATCAACCTGAACTGAATGATCGATAACAAGGTCAACAGGAACCTGTGGCTGAATAATCTCCGGATCCCTTCCCAGCTTTCTGACAGCCTCCCTCATTGCTGCAAGATCCACTACAGCAGGAACGCCGGTAAAATCCTGCATCAGAACCCTTGCAACCTTGAATGGCATCTCCACATTTGCCGGTGAAGCGGCGTTCCAGTTAGCGAGCGCCCTGACATCTTCCTCCCTGACCGTTCTGCCGTCCATGTTTCTTACAAGCGATTCAAGCACAATTCTTATGGAAAGCGGGAGGGATGAAACCGGACCCACCCCTGCTTCTTCAAGCGCAGGCAGTGAATAATACTGCAGTGTACTGGCACCAGACCTGAAACTTCTGAGTGTATTCCATTCATTGTGAAGACCTGCATCTCCAGAGTGGCTGTGGGTCATGGTGATGAGTAAGGCCCATACCGATTAATGCTTTTCGAAATCGCTGCAGCAAAGGCCATAGCCGAATACTGATTTTTGGCTCTCCGGCTGCCACGATGCATCCCGCCATTCCAGGTTCAGGTGAATTTTCTGAATTTACCGCCCGCGTGAATGAGCTCTATCTTCCCGTCCTGGTGTATGAAAAACTCCGCGGCCGTTTCTCTGCCGTTGCGGACTGCTCGGAATCTTGCATGGTTTGCTGTTATCGATTCCGGGAAAAGCATCACAGATTCATCGCCATAATTATTGCGCAATTCGAGAAAATCACCGCGAGTCGTAATTTCGTTAACGATTATATTCTGAAATGAGCCGTATTTCCCCTGGAGAGACTTCAGAATAATGTTCCTGCCGACATATGGTATCTCTTCCGGTTCGATGCCAAGTGCGAGCGCTAACGCATAATGGGCAATCTCACCGGGCGGGAAACCCGAAGTGTTGGAGAGTATGGACAGTTTTATGCCTGAACCGGG
>DAHXLZ010000127.1 GCA_027365715.1 Methanomassiliicoccales archaeon
AGATGGTGCAGATTCCCCGTGGAAGAGTAATTCAGGCACTCTTCGAAAATATCCAGCTCTTTCTTGCGCCCTCCGAAGTACTTCGGGTCTATTGGCTGACCGGGCCTGAACGGGTTAGTGTGGTACGTAGTCAGCAATACCAACAAAAACATCAACAGTATATGAGCGTTGTTGGTTTCGTTGTTATTGTTGTACCTGCCATTGGAGGCAACACAAGGCCGGGCAGCTTCACCGCGCTCATCGTTCCGCTGCAGCAGATGGGTAGCGTGACATAAGTCATTTCCAGGATGCTAATGTCCCGCTCACGTTCGCCCGGGCAAGGCTGAACGCTACATATGCATAGATTCTCATGATAACGCTCAAAATAAGCAAACAACCATCCTATTACGCAAAACGGGCCCTGTTACAGGTCAATTGACAGATCCTCGCAAAGATAAGGAAGAAATTGCCGAGAGAAAGAAGACGGAAGGGGTTCTGAATGCGATTGTGCACAATCTGAGACCTATGTGCCAGATACCCTGGTTTTCCTCGCATATCTTTATGTATATCCGTGTCGTATATCCTAATATGAGAAAGGTGAAACTGCAGAAAATAGGCAACAGTCTCAGGGCTACCATTCCGAAGGAGGTAGCCGATGAACTAGATCTTAGGAAGGGGCAGAGCCTGATGATTGACGCAAGGGACGGAAAGATCATCATGAGGAAAGAAGGCGAGACGGCCATGTCACGGTTCTACGGTGCGCTCCATATAGGCAGGATGGCAGGGAAATGGCCCACCCCTTCAGAAATGAAAGACATCTGGCATTAGACACAAACGTCCTGGTCCAGTTCCTGGTATCTGAAGCGCCCGAGCACAAGCGGCTTGATTTCCTTAGGGGTCACTCGCAAGTCACATGCCCGACCGTCATACACGAAGCTTACCACACGTGTGTCTTCAAGCTTGATTTGAATCCCCGGCAAACGGCAGCGCTTCTCAAGGAATATACTGAAGTTAGTTTGGTGTGCCCAATTGACGCCGGGACAAGCAGAGACGCTTTGGATGTCGCAGTGGAACATCACCTTGGAGGAAGAGATGCGCTGATAGTCTCATGTTATGCCAATGCGAAACGGTTCTTTCCCGTATTGGGCTCGCATCTCACAGTTTTGAGCTTCGATTCCGATTTGCTTCAACTGAAAAGACTAAAATTTCCTCTTACGGAAGTTGTCTTCTCGAAACCTTATTCTGATGATCAGAGTCGGGCCAATGCCCACTGAATAGTTGCCTTAACGCCTTAATCGTTTCTGCCGGACTGTTATTTCTCCTGAAGCATTGTGATTTAGGTTCGCGTTAATCACGGTTCCCGATTACTTACCGGAGAGTGCATTTTTGATCTCATCAGGTCTCTTGGCGATATACCTCCCATTATCCGTGAACTCGGGTCTGCGTGCCCTGTCTGGAGAGTTTGGAACGGTACACAGAGACAGGCCCCGGCAACAGCGTCATAGCTTCAAGATGCCGGTATGGCTCCCTGGCTATTCCGCTCCCATTCGAATCCCTTCCCTCAAAGACCGGAC
This sequence comes from Methanomassiliicoccales archaeon, assembly GCA_027365715.1. The sequence continues at coordinate 1,554 of DAHXLZ010000127.1, forward strand.
TCTGTATTGACGCGACATTGTCTGATTTCAGATATGTGATGGATGAAGGATGACATCTCACAAGATGTGGGAATATCTTGTGATGCCGCAGACTTGCTGCGCATGTTTGCAGAGCGCCGGTTCTCACTATTTCCTTGTGTAAATGTTGCTCCTGTGGCCAATGGATCTTATGAATATAATCTTCCGTCTTTCATCAATATCCAGTATCGCTCTGTAATCCCCAATACGCAGTTTGAATTCGGGCCGACCTGATAGTCGCCCAATGTGGCGCGAAGAATTGCCAGATGTGCTGTCGATTTTTCTTATAATCCTGGATGCTGACGACCTGCCCAGTCCTTCCAGCATCCTGACAGCTTCCGCCGAATACTCTGCCCGGTATTTCGCCACTACAATCCCAGACGCTTCCTGACCTCTGAAGAGGAATATGTTCTTCCAGCTCTGATGTCGAGCAGCCCGCGTAGAAGGGAGGCCCTGA
>DAHXLZ010000084.1 GCA_027365715.1 Methanomassiliicoccales archaeon
TTTTTATACGAAGATACCTAAACCTTGAGCCGCATGGCAGTCTGGAACGGAAGGGCAAGGAGAAAGTCGACGGGCGGTCGATATGTCCAGAGCAGGAAGAAGAGAAGATTCGAGGTAGGCAGGGAGAAGCAGTTCACGTTCCTTGGTCAGCACAGCGTGAAGCTGTACAGGACAAAGGGCGGCAATTCCAAATCCAGAGTTCTTTTCGAACAGTTCGCAAACGTCAGCGATGCCGCAGGCACCACAAGGAAATCAAAGATCGTCACAGTCAAACAGAACTCTGCGAATCCAAACTATACGCAGAGGAACATAATCAACAAGGGTGCGATCATACAGACTGAGCTCGGACTGGCAATTGTGGCATCAAGACCCGGACAGGACGGCGTAATAAACGCTAAACTCATGCCTCCTGAGCAGAAGTAGGCCCTGCTCACCAGTTGCTGAATTTACATATCCGACGATTTTGTCACGTTCAGTTTCTTCACCGAAACGTAAGGCACCGTGCTCGGAGTGAATGATTCACCCCACCAGCTCAGGTGTTCTCTCTCACGTGTGGCAGCGCTCACTCTCTTCATGAGGCCGATCAGATTCTCCGTAATGCGTATTCCCTTCACGGAACCGATGATCTCGCCCTTCCTGATGCGAAGGATGGCGTCCCTTGGTATTGTCGAGAAATCGCCTCTGGCGTAACTCTTGTATCGCGTATACCACACATTGTTCATGTACAGTCCGTCCTTCAGTTCCCCCGTCATCTCATCCAGTTTTCTGTCGCCTGCCGAGAAAGACAGCATAAATGCTTCCGGTTCAATCAGTCCGGCATTTGCGGTGTTTCTGGCCCCGAACTTTCTTGAAGTTGATGTGTTGTGAAGATACGTCTTCAGAATGCCGTCCGAAATAATCTTTGTCTGTCTGATCTCGACTCCCTCATCATCAAAACGCCTGAAGCCGTAAAGTCTCCGAACGGCATTGTCCTCCAGTGTGACAGAATCGGAAGCAACGCGTTTTCCGATTTTGCCCGAGAGGCATGAAAAACCGGAAATCACCTGATATGCGGAGGCCATGAGACCCATATGGGATGCGAGTGTCGCCACGACCATCGGATCCAGAATTGTATCATATTTCCCCTCTTCGCAGCTCACAGGCTCCCGTGCGCTTGTTGCTATCGCCGCGGCCTTGGCCGCAGCCTTTCCGGGTCGAAAATCGCGGCTGCTCAGCGACGATATGACGGAATGACCGCTCGCCTCCTCGCCGCGGAAGCACCTTATCGAGAGATAATAGGAGCCAGCATTCTCTTTCCTGCTTATTCCCGCGGAAGACACGACACATCTGTTGTAGAAACTGGCGTAGAGCGAGCCGGAACAGGCAGTTGAACCATTCTTCGTGGCCGTGTCAATCGCGTCATGAGCAAAGTTGGAGAGGGCTCCGTCAGACACAGGCCGTTCAGATGAAAAGTAATTTCTTGCCTTTGTCATTTTCGCTACGCCTGAATAATCGCTGCTTGGCTCTGAGTTACTGGCTGTGCTTATGGCGCGCCTGACAGACTCCCTGTAGTCGTCATTGCCCTTTATTGTCGTGGCCACGACCCTTTTCTGCTTCGCGAGGAAGAGATGGAAAGAAGTGTCCTTCCAGTTGTTGAAAATATCAATCATGTTTTCGCTGAATCTGATCTGTCTTGTGTCGGAACTGATGCCGTTTACTATAACGTCATCAGCGCCAGCTCTGACTGCTTCAGAAACTATTCTCTCCGAAATATCCGCAAGATTGTCTGCATTCAGATTCATCACCTCACTTTATTACGATGCCCCTGGCCCTGATCATCGGTCCGCCCATGTCAACAGCCATTCCCTGCATAGGATCTCCCTTGCCGCATGATCCTCCGAAGAATCTGACATTCTTGCCAACTGCATCGACGGAGCTCCACAATCCCTTTGTCGTAATTTCCAGCACAGGTGCCCTGATCGGCGTGGTTATTTCGCCGTTCTCGATCATGTATGCCTCTCTGCCGACATATTTCTGGTTGAAACGCCTGTCGTCAATATTCCATTCGGTGAAACTCTTGAGGAAGATGCCCCTCTTCACGCCCGCAATCATTTCCTCCTCGCTCCATTCTCCGGGAAGGAGGTATGTGTTGGCCATCCTCACGAGCGGTTCCATCTCGAATGAAGAGGATCTGCCTGCGCCATTGCTTCCATTCCCCGTTTTTCCGCCGCTTTC
>DAHXLZ010000090.1 GCA_027365715.1 Methanomassiliicoccales archaeon
CAAGAAGTACAACCCCTACCAACATCTGTGATGCTATTGTGGAACTCAGGATGCCTAAAGGCATGTACACAGCATAGATAAAGAAATATGCTGTTCCTGCCACAAGAAATGGCGCGATCATATAATTGAGCAACACCATCAATCCCACTGTTCTGACGTTCTTTACGCCATTCAACATCTCATCAAGGCGAACCTTGGTCATTGCAGGGTATATCAGGAAGAAGAGACCGACAGAAATCCCGTATGTGTCCACTATGGAGCTTCCAGATCTGATCCAGAATCCCATGGCCAAGCCCACTACTATAGCAGCCACAACAAAAAGAGGGAAGAGAAGTGTCTTAAGGCCCAGCCTCCTCATTACTGCATTTTCCTTCATACCAATAATCACCATTGCTAGAAGGTAATCACTTCGTAGCCCTGTTCAATGGTTTGTGCTATGTATCCCCCAACTGGAACTAAATCAAAGCTCTTTGAAAGCGTGTCAACCAGTCCGTTTGCCTTTGCACTATTTACGCATGCTTTCAATTCTATATGATCCAGGGACCTGTAACTTTCCTGAAGAGCCTCACTATTAGACAAGGTCTTTTCGCTTGGCTCCCAGAATACTACCCTAATATCATTTCCCTTTTGCGCCTGGTTCTTTATAAAGTTCAGGGGCATCCTTATCTTCTCCTCTTCCTCGCTCATGATTATCAGCAGTATCTTTGCCATGATTTCACCTCACGCCTTCACTTGGCCATTTTCCTGGCTATCGAAAGACTTAGTGGGTCTGAGCAGGAGCTCCCAGACGAAGAATACGCCGGTAACCACTGCGAATATCCACAGCGTCGTGGTGAAGCCGAAGTATTTCACGGAGAACATATAGCCAATCAGCGGCATCAGGGCTGACATTATCATCATGGAGGAGCTGAAGAACGATGTGGAAGTTCCAATCTCCTCAGGCTTGAATGTGGTATTGGCTATCTGTATTCCTAGAGTCCATGCTATGCCATCAGGTATTGCTGCGATCAGGAATGCCAGAATGAAGAATGCCACTGAAAGTGAGCTCATCGCAAGGAATATTGATGAGATTAGTGCAATGGTCACTGCAAAGACCATATATGGCCTCCTGTTCTGTATGGGCGACTTCAATCTTATTATAAACCGTGTGACAACATCGCCGACAAACATTACCGCGAAGAGATAGAATACTGTCGTCGCTGAAAGTCCCAGGATTCCGCCATAGATAACACCGTATGAGAATATGATGTAGAACGGTATTGTGTAGGCGAATGCCGCTATGACTGCCCAGTTGAACTGCCTGTTTTTGAACAGTGATGCAATGCTTGCGCTACCCTTGTGTCCCTTGGCCTCCATGTACTGGAGGGAGTGTTTTCCTGTCAGCGCCGCCACGAATGGAATCGCAACAAATGCCATCACAGCGAATATCAGGAAGATCTCCTTGATGCCCAGATCGAGAAGATATCCGGTCACGAAAGGCGCTATTATGAGTGCAAGGGCAACCCAGAAGGAGAACGAGGCCTGCTCGACCTGCCTCCTTGACTGGTCCTTTGAAGCCATTCCGGCCATTGTCATGAACGAATCCATGACAAGCCCTGTTATGAAGCCGTCAATGATCATCAATGTGTAGACTTCCGCGAAGCCTGATGCAAATATGTAGAGCGGCATAGTTACACCGAGCAGGGCAAGCGATATTATTTCCACAGTCTTCAGCTGGCTGGGCCTGAACTTGCGCATCAGAAACGCGGCAACTGCAAATGCCAGCGTGAAAAGCGCAAAGCCTATCCCAATTTCAAACGAAGTCATGCCAAATGCCAATCCCAGGGATCCGATCGAGGTCTGATAGAACTGGAGCAGAAACCTGCCCATAAATGCCGCTATTATGATGAGCCATTCAGCGCCGCTTATCAGACCGAAATCCAATCCAACCTTTCTCAAATTTTTATTCTGTGTGTCTGCCATGGTTGACTGTATAGTCAATAAATATTTAAGGATTATGACTGACTGGTCAATAAATACTGACCACCCGATTAATAAATATACACGGATGACATTACTAACTGTATGAATAACAACGATAAGGAGGAAAAGATTCTGAATGCTGCAATCAGGGTTTTCTCGAAGAAGGGGTATGATCTGGCAACGATCGACGAGATTGCAAAGAAGGCCAGGGTCAGCAAGGGCATAGTCTTCTTCTATTACAAGAGGAAGGATAGCCTCATAGAGAAAGCTGCCCTCCGGTCAGTTCCAGTAGAGGAAATCACCGGCGTGAATGGAAGAAAGCATGGAAGTGCCCATGAACTACTCATGGACTTCGGGGTGTCTTTTCTGAAGAAATACGAGAATCCCGATCTCAGAAATCTGCTCCTGATGACCATGGCGAACAAGGAGAGATACAGGCAGATTGAACTTTCACTGAGGGAAATGTGCTTCCAGGAGATGGACAGAATGTTTTCAAATCTGGAGGAGCTCGCAGGAACTTCCATACCGGCCCCGGTAAAGAAGGCATTTTTTGGATCACTCCTCTGCTATGTCGTGTGGTGGAACGACAACGAAATGAGCCCTGAAGAGTATGTGAAAACACTCATAGACAGAATTCTGTTATCGGTCAGCAAGGAGGCATAGGGAAGAAAACAATTTCGTCATTACAGGTGTGTTTGGCGATTGATCAACTGCGTTCCCAATCTCTTATTTCCTGGCATTACTCTCTATTCCCGAAGAATTCGGCAGAGGATTCAAATTGGCAATATTCATCAGAGCTTGACGGTGATTAACAGTATCTGGCATATACTGGAGGAAGCGAATCGCCTTACCGGTTTTTAAGGAATGTGTATTGTCCAAATGAGAGTTAGCGTACAGTTGGTATTTGCTTAAAACATTAATCAAATCCCGCCCGGTGCCAAGAAGTTCATCAATTCAGCATGATGCTCTCCTTCAAAGCCTCCTTCATCAGGGCTATCAACAGCAGGCATCACGCTGGGATCCAGAACATCAAGTGGCAGCAGATACATACCAAATCGGATAAAGAGGTTCTTTGACCATGGGGAAGATAGTCTTGTTGTCTGCACCAATAGCGCCCGGTGCCAAGAAGTTCATCAATTCAGCAAGATGCTCATCTTCAAAGCCTCCTTCAT
>DAHXLZ010000093.1 GCA_027365715.1 Methanomassiliicoccales archaeon
CTGAAGGAGATGGAGGAGAGGATGGAGCGTTATCTGAAGGAAATCGATGAGAACGACAGTTCAGAAGGCGACAGCCAGGAGAATGGCAGGAGCAGTGAAAAAATCCTTCACATGCATCTCGCCGAAACCAGGCACGAGGTGTACAACCATCAGCGCAAGACTGGCATGAGGCCGGCTGAATGGCTCAACGACTTTTCTTTCTTTTCTGACAGCAACGTAGTGGCGGCGCACGGTGCGTGGCTGACAAAGGCAGAAATGGGCTTTCTGAAAATACATAACGTTTCAGTCCCCCACTGTGCCAGATCAAATATGAAACTCGGGCTGTTCGGCAGGGAACTTGTCTCGGTGGACGGCACAAAGTTCAAAGCAGTCAACTCAAAGGACAGGCATTTCAGCGCTGAGCTGCTGAACAAGAGGCTGAAGGAGATGGAGGAGAGGATGGAGCGTTATCTGAAGGAAATCGATGAGAACGACAGTTCAGAAGGCGACAGCCAGGAGAATGGCAGGAGCAGTGAAGACAGCAGGGACAGGGTGAAGGAACTCAATGAGAATATCGGGAAGTTGAAGGAGAAGAAAAGCGAGTATGAGGGGATGCTCAGGAGGATGCAGGAGACCGGCGAGAATGAGATATCGCTCACAGACCCTGACAGCAGGATGATGAAAACAAGGCACGGCCTTGATGTCTGCTACAATGTGCAGACCGCGGTGGACTCGAAGAACAAACTCATAGCAGATTACGATGTCACAAACTCATCGGCGGACCAGAACATGCTCACCCCGATGGTGAAAGGAGCAATGGAGGCGCTCGGCGTCGAGAAGATAGATGCGACGGCGGACAAGGGATACAACAATTTTGAAGAGATTAAAAGGTGTGTTGACAGCGGCATAACACCATATGTGCCGGAGGCAGATTCGAGTGCCAGGGGGAGCGTGCGGATGAGGAACAGCATACCCACACCCGGCTTCTACGAGAGCAAATTCAGATACGACGCTGCAGGTGATTCCTATATCTGCCCTGCAGGGCAGAGACTCGAATTCTGGTACTGGAACAACAATCAGCACGACAAGCGTTTCGGCCTCTACAGGACGGATGCATGTCTGGCCTGCCCCTTCTACAAAACAAAATGCACCATGTCCAGTAATGGAAGGGTGATAGAGAGATGGGAACATCAGGAGATAATAGACGGGGCAAGGCTCGAAACACCTGATGGAAAGAAGAAATTCGCTCTGCGCAAGGAACTCTCGGAGCATCCGTTCGGCACGATGAAGAGGGCATTCAATCAGGGTTATCTGCTTCTCAAGGGTCTGAAGAAGGTCAAGGGTGAGGTGGGTTTCACCATGCTCGCATATGAAATGCGCAGGGCAATAAACATAGTCGGGACGGCAAAGCTGATTGGATTTCTGCAGGAACTGTGCGGCTTTATTTTAACCGGCAATACCGCCTGGAACAATGGTCAGCAGGACGTTCAGACCGTTGAGAACGTTCCCTGGAGAGATTCAGGAAATGGAGCGAAATACTTCTGCAAACACACGATTTGATGGAATGTGGAGGAAATCGACTTCTCACACAGTCTCTGTCTTCCCGTTCAGTGACCACCACAGGTCGCTTTATGCCTGTTCGGATGAAGTTTGTCCTGAACTGTTTCCTTCGTGGCGCACTGTCGCATCGGTGAATGTGCGTCCGATGCTGTCCAGCGCAGCATCAGGCTTTTCCTGCGTGTCTATTCCAATCAGTTTCTCTTTCTCACGTTTCTTCCAATAGTTTGATATCCTTCCATTATACGCCATCATCCCATCCCATGCCTCCATGGGCCTCCTGAGGTGTTCAGACCTCAGGAGGTAATCTGTTTCCACCCGAAAAACTTTACGGTTGTTTCATCCAGTATTCTGGTTCTAAATATCATCAGGTCAAATCTTTATTACCCAAAATCCTTAAGCATTCTTTCGTTTACATTCTCTGTAGAGTGCATCCCTTTACCTCCAAACAACGGAATGCACTCTCACATCAGAAAATGTTGTCAGTGCAGTAATTTCCCTATGCGGGACTACTGTGGTTAATGCAATATCTTAGGATTGCGGGTTGACTTCGTTTTCATCCTTTGGGCCAAGAGGTTGCTTTTCACGTCTGTTCCTGCCATATGCAACATGCCAGCTGCAGTGGAAGCCGACCTCGAACTTTTCGGCATATCCGGATGAGAAGCAGCTTTTCCAAAGGCCTCTGTCAATTAGCCCATCCTCCGGGGAGACCGTAGACAAAGAATCGCTTATGAAAGCGCCCCGCCCTGTACCATGAAGGCCGAATTAGGACTGACTTCGAAGGCAAGAAGACTGTATCAATCAAATCCGTCAACTCTTCTTCCTTCTTCGCGGCAGTATCACAAACAGCACAACCATCGCAACCAACAATGCCACCGCTATCACGACGGCCGGCACGATGTACGGGTTTAGCAACAGATTGCTGCCTGCAGGAGTGAAATCGACGACCCTGGTGATCGAGCTGCCTGCGACAGTGATTGTCCCGGCAGAGGGTCTGACTGAGTACCCAGCTACACCATTAACGACGAATGAATAGGTCCCGTTGACCATCGAGAATGAGACAGTCCCGTTGCTCGAGGTTGATTCGAGGCTGTCCATTGTCACACTCCACTGTACCGATTCTGACAATCCTTTTTCAGTGAAATTGACAAAGTAGAAACCATTCGGTGAAGAGGCGAATGCAATCTCCCTATATACCAGTGAACCCCTGACTGTGATATGTCCGGTCGATGGAGATGCGAAGTAACCTGCCGGATTCGTGACCATGAATGAGTATGTTCCATTCGTTTCATAAAAGCTGCCATTCCCGCCTGCTTCACCGAATAACCGGTGCCTACGCTTGGCATCTGGTAGACGCTT
>DAHXLZ010000111.1 GCA_027365715.1 Methanomassiliicoccales archaeon
ACATGCATGCCTGACTTGAGCATGGCGTTGACGATGCCGAAAAATTCTTCCTGAGCGCTCTCTTTGCCTGAAAGGAACTGAACATCGTCGAAAAGAAGGAGATTCAGCTCCCTGAATTTGCGCAGAAGGGAATCCCTCCCGTTGACTGACACAGTTTCGTGCACTTCCTCACAGAACCGTTCGGCACCGATGTAAAGTACTTTTGCCCCCTGCCTCTGAGATAGAAACATGTTGCCTATGGCATTTAGAAGATGCGTCTTGCCGAAACCCGCAGGTGCAAAGATGTACAGCGGATTGTAGTTATCTTCATGCACCTCCGCTATTGAGAGAGAAGCCGCGTATGAAAACTTGTTTCCGGGACCGACAACAAAGTTGCTGAAAAGCATGGACGGATTAAGACCCATGGAACGGCTGTCCGGACCAGCGGCTGCATAGCCGCATGCCTCGCATATCCGGCCGGTGAGTTTTGAGCCGCAGTTCGGACACGGTGCTTCCTGTCCCTTCGGCGATCCGAAAACGAGCCCGTAAACTTCATCATAATCGCTGACTGCAGGATCGGCGTGCTGTTTCACTTCCTTCTGCTTACCGCTCCCTGTTCTTTCCTTCTGCTGCATCTTCCCCTTCAGCCGCTCGATAGAGTGCTCCGCTTCCTCCAGCCTGCCATGGTCCTTCAGCATATCAGATATTCGCGATACCTCGGATGAGAACGCGGGTGTATCCATCATGGAAAGGCGCTTCTCCAGCTCCTTCACTTTCATGGCATTCTCCTCGAAATCCGCAGACTCCCCGGAACTTTTGCTTTCCTCATCATCTTTCTCATTCACTTTCTGAACAGCAGTGTCATCACCGTCGCCCGATGAGATGCCTGAGGATGCGATCCCTGCACGCCTGACTTTCTTGAATCTTCTGGGGGACGATGTTTGAATCATATCAATTCCTTCAAATTCTCCGACCTGCAACTCCATCGGTGGTATCGAATACACTCTCAACTTGCTGTGCGTATTAAGCGCTTCATGCCAGACACTCTTCAATGCCTCCCTGCCCTGTTTTGAATCGAGTGTGCCGTCGGACCCTGAGATCTTGAATAGTGCCTCGACTATTGCTCCTGACTTGTAGGAAATGTAACCGTGGATTTTCCCCTGACCCTCTATCCTTTCGAGTATGACGACTGCCGAGGATTTGCCATCTTTGAGTTCCTTGGACAGCATTTTCATTGTGTCTGCACCACCCTGGGCTGTTCTGATGGTGTTGTGCCTGGCGCGGTCGCTGTCTGACTGCATGAATGTTCGGAATCTTATTCTGCCAACTATTAAAAGATTCATTCATATGATTTTAAATGCTGATAATCACTGCTGTGCCGGATTCTCATTGATTTTCCGCCACTCCATGGCTTCTGCGGTCCATGTTTGCTGCAGTCAAACGGAGCGGAACTGACATCCTCCCACGATTGAAATCGCGGGGTTCCTGGCTGCATTAGAATGCGACCTCCTTTGCGGCCGGCGGTTCGCGTTTCTTCGAGACTGCTCGCCTTCCCTTCCGGGAGGTGTTGGCCCAGTCTCCGCGCGCGTTAATTCGGGCATGCCCTGCCCTGCTGCATTCAGTGCTCTGCCGAGGATGTTTTCCGCAAGGCATATCCTGATGGCGTTGTTGACCATATCACGGAACAGATGTAACACGTTCGTGAGTTCGACGTTCTGCTTAAATCCAAACCGGATACCTTTTACAGCAGACACAGACATCTCAGTGCTTTTCGGATATTTCAAACTGCCAACCATCTCGGAATATCAGGGGAAATTTGACAAGGTCGTTTTAGTCGCTCCATCCGATGAGTGAAGTCATGGGCTTTCGCGACCTTTTTTAGTAATCAGGAGTACCCCATAACTCGCATCTGCGATCCTGTAAGAATCAGCACCACATACAGTATGATTAGCGACAGGTCGAAAGAAACAGCACCTGAGTACTGCCGGCGACCCGTCTGCTACGACGACATGCGAGCCGTACCATTTACCGGAGAAGTTGAAAAACGACGAAAACATGTCATTACGGAATTAGAGACAACATTCCCCGCACGACATGATAAGCATATCGTCAACCGACTCTTGACACCCTGTCCGGTCAACCGCCACCTTAATAGAACTTGAAGACCGCATCTAAGAAATACCAAAATGGTTTAGCTGATGATACATGCCACTGTAGCTCAGCTGGCCAGAGCGGCGGTTTCGTAAACCGCAGGTCGGGGGTTCGACTCCCTCCAGTGGCTCCGGGATGCTTCATGCCCGCCATTGCTGGCATTCCGGCACCGAATAGAAGAGAGATGCAACGAATGGCACAATAGCTTTTTTTATAGCAATCGGGTTATAGTCAGCAGACATGGAAAAAGCCGCCTCACCGAACCCGCTCAAGATTAAATCGATTCTGGTCGCGATAGACTCTTCCAAGAAGTCAGTGAAGGCGCTCGAATTTTCCTTCAGGCTGCTGGGAAACAACAAGGAAGCGAAGCTTTACATCATAAATGTTGTCAACCCCGTTCTGCTCAGAGTCAGCGGTGATGCACCACAGACAGGCATAATGGTCATAGAGAAGCAGGAAGAGGAAGTCAGGGAGGCCAGGCGCCTTGTCAGCCACGCGGTTGCACATGCAAAAGCAAACGGAATTCTGAACGTGGAGGGCATCGTGAAGGAAGCCGATCCTGTCAGAGCAATAATACAGACAGCGGATGTTGTAAAGCCGGATATGATAGTCCTCGGTAACAGGGGAAGAGGATTCAGAAGAGGAATATTCTTCGGTTCTGTTTCACAGAGGGTGGCGGCAGACTCCCCCGTTTCTGTAATGATAGTCAAGTGATGCGCAACACTGCCGCTCCGTTTATCTTTCCCTGCTTGAGTTCAGACAGTGCCTCATTTGCATCCTTCAGCGCGAATTCCTTTATTTTGCTCCTGATCTTTATCCTCTTTGCCAGTCTCATGAATTCGAGTGCGTCTGCCCGGGTATTCGCTTCTACGCTGAAGAGTCTCTTTTCATGGAAGAGCTGCTTTTCATAATCAAGCGCAGGAATGCCGTCCATGTGGATGGCGGGAACGGCCACGCTGCCGCCGGCCTTCACACACTCCAGCGCAAGTCTCACGACACTTCCTGAAGGTGCAAACACTATTGCAGCATCCATGCTTCCCCTGCTGATTGACAATGGAATTTCACCATCCGTCTGAAATGCCGTCGTCGCGCCGAGCCGCATAGCGAGCTTCAGATGCTCAGGGTTTCTGGACATCACATGAACACTGTATCCCAGGGCAGTGGCGACCTGCAGTGTGATGTGCGCCGAGGCGCCGAATCCAAACAAACCTATCGCTCCACCGGGTGCAGGCCTTGCCAGTTTGAATGCCCTGTACCCGATGATCCCGGAACAGAGAAGCGGAGCGGCAGATTCCGGGCGCATGCCTTTATCGATGGGTATGACGAACGACTCCAGCGCACATACATATTCTGCGAAACCTCCGTTGACAGTGTATCCTGTAAAGGTCTTCCGGCAGCACAGATTCTCCCTGCCGGTGCTGCAATACTCACAGATTCCGCAAGTGCTGTGGAGCCACGGAACACCGACCATGTCGCCCTGGCGCAGAATAGTTACGCCTTCGCCAGTCTCCACCACTCTGCCAATCGCTTCATGCCCCGGTATGAGCCCTGGTATGGTTTTACCGAGATCGCCCTCGACAACATGCAGGTCTGTCCTGCATACACCACACACCTTTACCCGGACAAGTACCTCTCCCCTGCCCGGTTTATTGATTTCAACTTCAGACGGCCTCAGCCAGCGTCCTGTGGCCCTGCTGTAGATTGACATGGCGTTCATCGAATCCCGGAGGGCAGAAAGCTCTCAATTGACACTAATAGTTTTTTATTTGAGACAGTTATCCAACCTTCATGATCAGCGTCCAGGAAGCAGCTCCAGAACAACTGGACATCGGGCCGTTCATTGCGGGTTTTGCCAATGGAGTGAAGGAATTTGGCGAAACATTGCCACCCAACTGGGCTGAAGAAAGACTCGAATCCATCAGGAAAGGGGAGGAGTCCTGCTATGCAGCGGTTGACGGGGAGAAGGTGCGTGGTGTATGCAGGACAGACCTGCATGTTGTCGAGGGCGATCTCGGTAAAACCATACCAGGGCTCATACCGGGGCATGA
>DAHXLZ010000116.1 GCA_027365715.1 Methanomassiliicoccales archaeon
GGTTCTGCACTTTACATCCTGTTCTACACAGTCTACCTGAAGAGAAGGACGCCTAATGCAGTTCTCTGGGGAGGCCTCTCCGGAGCAATTCCCGCACTTGGTGGCTGGTCTGTCTATGCTCAGACCGACTGGGCCGTTCCGTTCCTAATCTTCCTTGTCGTCTTTCTCTGGCAGCCAAGCCACTTCTGGTCTCTGTCCATATACTACAGGGACGACTTCAGAAACGCACACATACCAGCACTCTCGACAATCAGTGAAAACAGAACAATTGCCCGAAGATCCCTTCTTTTCAACTTGTCTGTAATAGCTGCCACATATCTGCTTTATTTCGTGGGGCACCTCTCGGTTGCATTTCTCGCAATCATGACGGTGATGAATGTACTCCTTTTGGCTGCCTCGGTCGCTGCAACTCAGAACAGACCAAAGGAATTCTACTGGAGAAACTTCCGCTTCTCCCTTGCATACATGATTGTCTTTCTCCTGTCCATGATAGTTTCTGGAGTGCTCTCTCCTACAATGGTCGCCCTGTAGACGTGAAGCAATTTAGCGCTGGGCATCGGCACTTAACCGATAAGGCGCAGACTGTCCAGCCCAGTGGGCATAATTGAGCCAAGAGGGCGAAAGCCAAAGCGGGAGGCGCTTCACGATTTCGCAAAATCGGAACTGTGTCTCTTTGTGGAGAAAATACGTTTCGTATAATCCGATCATGTCCGTTATTAACTGACAGGCAAATGTGATTTCATGAACGATGATGCAGGGGTCTGGGAAGTCGCCGAAAAGACGGCAAGGGGCAAGCTCGGTTTCCAGGTTCATCTTGCAGCCTACATTGTCGGCAGCCTGTTCCTTGTGATGATTTGGTTCGTGGCCGGTAGCTACAGCATATATGCATTTCCGTGGTTCCTGATACCTGTCGCGGGCTGGGGCATCGGTGTGGTGGCTCACTTTGTTCTGGCATACAGGGGAGGAGCGCATCTACAGACCATGGCCGAGAGAGAATACCGCAGGCTGAAAACCAAGATCTGAACAAACCATCGGGCTGCATCGCCTTGACAGTCCACTACAGCCATGTTCACATTTCGCGCTGGGAGGAAACGGGTGCCATTGGAGTCAACCGTGATACAGACAAGCCACTTCACTCAAGGGCTTATTTACGGGATGAGAAGACGACCTGCTCAAATATTCCCATCGCAAAAAGTATGGTTGTTGCCACAGTCATAATCAGCCATGCGGGCCAGCGAATAATCAATCCGAATACTGCAGTCATCACAAAGACGATGAAGCCGACGGCTGCATTGGACTGGTCGATGTAAACTGAGATGAATACCGCAATAGCGAGCAGAATTGAAATCAGGAAACCGACCAAGAGAGAAGGAAAGCTGAGCACGAAACACACAACGATAATGAAGAACGAGACTACTGCCGACACAACTGCAAGATCCATCTTTTCATCGACATCACTCAGCAGGGATCTCCTCACTTTCCTTCTGCTTTCTTCCATTATTCCCCTCGAATCGGCTCCACAGCAAGGCGCGGAAGCGTGTCATTGCAACCGTTCTCCTTGGCAGCGCTGCCTGAAGCCACGTAATTTCTATCGATTCCATAGAGATTAAACCTTCGTGGGCGTAAGTCTTTGTGCCAATCTTTGGCACGCTCCTTTGGCCCATCACCCCTCAAGCTGACGGTTCGGGCAAAGTCGCCGGTGGTCTGCACCAACCATGAGAAAGCCATAGGGATACTGCGTACAACACGGTCCCGAACGCCTCATGCTCCCTTCCTGATCCCGAACTGAGGCAGAACTGGTTTCAATAGACGACGTATGTGGCCGATTCCTTCCCTGTCAGCATGAGAAGCATACCCTGGACGGATTCCTTCGAGTCCAGAATTGGAAACAGCATTATGTCACAGTCGATGTATGTCCCCTCGCATTCTTCCACATCTCTCCCCGGGTTTTTTTCAGCCTTTCGCGAATGAGAATTCATGCAACAAGTTTTAAATGGTGAAAGGCAGGAGTTTGTGTCAAAAAGGTGCAGCCTCTTTGCAGTTGGCGACGGATGCAATCGAAGATTATCCAGAAATGAAGATCAGAGTGTTATACGTGGACGACGACGCGGTTATGCGTGTTGCCGTGAAGGGTTATGTCGAATCAATGTGCAACGACATAATCATCGACACCTGTTCGTCTGGTGCGGAAGCACTGAGGCGATTGTCCTGCGACGGAACGGACACGGGGTACCACGCAGTAATCTCAGACTATCAGATGCCTGAAATGGACGGGATACAGCTTTTGCGCAGACTGAGGGAAAATGAGTCAGAAATTCCTTTTCTAATATTCACCGGCAGAAGTAGGGAAGAGATCGCGATAAAGGCTCTCAACAGCGGGGCAGACTACTACCTGACCACTTTGCCAGTAAGCAGAAGATCGCGTACGCGGTCTTTCACACCGTCATCGGACGAGTCTGGCAGCCAG
>DAHXLZ010000130.1 GCA_027365715.1 Methanomassiliicoccales archaeon
CTGGTCGAATACGACGCTGTTCCGGCCATCGATGACATCGTCCGTTATTTCAAGGCCTCTGTGAGCGGGAAGACAGTGCATTACTATCGCACTCTTCCGTGCCTGTGAAAGCAGCCTGCTGTTGATCTGGAATTTGCCGAACGCCTTTTCCCTTTCCTTTTTTTCGGATTCCTGTCCCATTGAAGTCCATACATCGGTGTACAGTATGTCCGCATTCTTCGCAGCCACATCAGGCTCAGTCACTATCTCCACCCTTGATTTGTTCTCAAGCGCTATTGATGCCGCGAGCTGACTCACTTTCTGGGTGGGTGCATAGCCGGGGGGTGTGGCGGCAATGAAATGTATTCCGGTCATGGCGGATCCGAGCATGAGCGAATTGCATACGTTGTTGCCGTCTCCGACATAGGCAAGTTTCAGACCCTTCATTCTGCCGAATTTCTCCTGTATGGTCATCAGATCGGCAAGCGCCTGGCACGGATGCTCCAGATCATCAAGACCGTTTATTACCGGTATGGTGGCACTTGATGCCAGCTCCTTCATGACTCTGTTTTCGAATGCCCTGTAGACTATTCCGTCAACGTACCGGCTCAGGACTCTCGCTGTATCTGAAATCGTTTCCCCTCTTCCGAGCTGCAGATCTCTGGAGTTCAGGAACAGAGCGTTTCCTCCAAGATGATTCATTGCGACCTCGAACGAAACCCTTGTTCGTGTCGAAGATTTCTCGAATATCATGGCCAGCTGCTTATTCTTCAAGGGTTTTGTTCTAATATGACCGCTGCTGCTTTTCAATTCCGTCTTCAGTTTTATAGCTTTGTTCAGCAGCGAATTCAGCTTTCCCGATGCATCTGTAATCGAAACGAAATCATGCTTCATTTATCATCGGCAGCAAACGGGTAAGGGCAATAATAAACTTCACTATGGCTTATGGCACAGACAGGAAGCAGGAAAATGTGATGGGGCGGGACGGCGACACGGGGCAGGTGCGGTTAATGTTTAAGTACCTGTGTTTTTTGAGTTGTTACTTGCACAAAGGAACGGGGAGAATGAGGACATGAGTAAGCCGTCGGACAAGAACATTCTGAAACTCTTCAGCGCGCCGTACGTGTCCTCATTCGATCTGAACTTCGAGACCGAAGCGATTATCTATGCAAGAAACAGCAGCGGAGGCAGGAGTCTCAGCCTTCTAATCAATGGAACCGATGGGGAGTATCGGTCACATCTTGTTTCGGATCAGGATAGATCGTATGAATCTCTTAAATTCGTTGATCACGGCAGCAAGTTATTGTTTCTGAGCGATACTGAAGGTGACGAAAAATTCGACATTTTCATCGCCGGGATTCGGGAAAGGGATCGTTGTTTCAATTTAAGCGGAATAAAGAATCTGACCCCCGATACCGATTATGCCATCGCACCACCAGTTTCAGTGGATGCTTCCGGGGATGTGATTGCATTTGTTTCAAACAGGGACGGTGATTTCGCGACCTATACCATGTCGCTCCATTCCGGCACAATAAAGAGGATCACGCACCATGCCTTTTCAGACAATGCAGCACTCGTGTCGCCGGATGGAAGATTTATCGCAGTTTCCTACAGCAGGGAGGCACAGGAAAACGCCATAGCCATTTTCGAAGTGGAGACGGGAAAGGTCAGCCGGAAACTCGAGATTCAAGGCAGGCCGATTGATGCAGACAGCCCGTACTGGTCCGGCGATTCGAGATATCTTGCCTTTTCTTCAGTAATTGAAGACAGCGAGCGGGTTGGAGTTCTGGACACGAAGAGTGGTGAATTGACGTGGATAACAGAAGAGGGGGTAAATTGCGTTGCCCCTGTTATTTCACAGGACGTGTCGAAGATAGCATATCTCATGGAAGGCAGCGTTTCACTGATGCCGGTAATCTCGTCGTTCGATGGAGATGGAAAAAATGATATTTCAGCTGCTGTCAGCGGCCTGTGCCTTGATTTCAGGATGAGCCGGAATGGCGATCGCGTGTTCATGCTTCTCCAGGATTCTTGCCACCCATCAAACCTGTGTGTTTATGATACGGGGACGATGCGGCCATCCTGGCTTACCGAAAGTTTTCAGCCGCAGACTGTCACATCCGGTTTTGTTTCTCCGGAGGAGATCGGATATGCCTCTGAGTTTGACGGCCTCACAATTCCAGCACTGCTGTACAGGCCACGCGACGCAAAAGTTCCCGCCGCTGTCACTTATATTCATGGCGGTCCGACTTGGAGAACTTATGACAGGTGGGAGCCGCTGATACAGTGCTTCGTGAAGTCTGGAATAACCGTCATATGCCCTAATTACAGGGGAAGTTCCGGGTATGGAAAACGTTTCAGAGATGCCAACAGGTTTGTAATGGGAACTGCAGACGTCGCGGATTGTGCAACCGCCTGGAAATATCTTACTGCCAATGGAATGGCGCCCAGTGACAGGGTCGCAGTAATGGGGGAATCATTCGGAGGCTACCTGACTATGTGCTCCCTGGTATCATATCCTGACAGATGGTGCGCAGGTTCGGCAACAGTGCCTTTTCTTAACTGGTTCACTGAAATGGAAAATGAAAGGGAAGATCTGCGGTTCTGGGACATGCAGAACATGGGAGACCCTTTCGGAGATGCTGAGCGATTGAGGAAAGCATCTCCAGTTTTTTTTCTTGACAGTATAAAAGCGCCTGTCCAGATTATTGCCGGTAAAAATGATCCGCGGTGTCCCCTTTCAGAATCACTGCAGGCAAAGGAGAAGCTGGTATCGGCAGGCATTCCCCTAGATTTCAAGTTCTATGAGAATGAAGGGCATTCATTTGAGAAAATGGAGAACATTGTAGATTCCCAGGTGAGAACATACAACTTCATCATGACACATCTGCTGCGCTGATTGCAGGCACAGTACAGATGGAGTATGCTGCCAGGGACAGGATCAGTCAGATATGGAGGTTTCGGTGCCTATTGACGCATAAGAAAGCAGCTGCATCACCCTGAATCCCTCCGTTGCGGTCTTTGTCCTGTAGGAAAGACTGTATCCGTCAAGCCTGACGATTCCGGGAACCAGCTCTCCCACGTCAGCGTATACCGAACGCTTCATTTCAAATATGAATTCAAACGGGCCACTCTGTTTAAGCACCATAGATTTTGCCGCATGCCCCGGAACCAAACCGCTAATTGATTTTTTCGCTGAATCCCTCAACCTGGTCTCGACTACCTGAAGTGAATCGTAGGAGGAACTCCAGTAACCCGCTGAATTTTTAAGTACAACATATTCTGCCCATGGAGTCCTTGATTTCACGTCATTCTCCAGTTTATCGTCTCCTGCCACAAGTATTACCGGTACGCCATGTTCGCCCGCAACAAGTGCGCAGAGGTAGAACTCGCTTGCCGGTTCTCCGTTCACCGATATCCTGTGGAATGACACACCATCATAAGTATGGTCGAAGGAGGAATGCGCGACTCCGCCGGCGGAATGGAAACCAAGGAGTGCGAGCGCGTCAACGTTATCGTCTATTCCATATATCATGTCAAGAGGTCTTATTCCACCCTTAATCGTTCTCACGTATGGAGGCAGTTCCCTGTAATACAGATTTGTCATTTTGCTATGGGAGTCCTCGACGATTATGTCTGCAACTCCCGCAGAGTGAAATCCTTCAGCCAGGGCGCTCGACAGCCGTGTCATCACTTCTCTTGATTCGGAATAAAGGTCGTCGGTTCTGCCAGCTGAAGCGTCAGTGTAGAAAACATCCGGAAGCCCCTCCATGTCAACCGAAACCAAAATGCGCATCGAGTGAACGACACAGCAGCTGATTTATTAATTTTTACATCAGGTTTGCATTGGATGCGGTCATCATCCGAATCCAGTAATCTATAAATTGCGGTCTACACTTTTGTTCTCGATTTGATGTTCGGTAATGATGACGATAAATTAAGATCGATTCTGAAATATCAGGGATTTTCCTTTCTGTTTTCAACGTTACTGGAATCAAGAAATGGCGCAATTCTGCTTGCAGATGAAGGAAGCAAATCTGGACTTCTGCACGAGATTGTCATTTCAGAAACATTAATCTCTAGATTCATAAGACTTGTCTTCCCGGACCGCAGGGAAGCCGAAGAAGTCGGCGTCAGTGAGTTGCTCTCGGAGGATGAAAGAAATATGCTGACTTCCTCGACAATATGCCATCCTGACGAAGAACCGTGCGACTGGGTTCTATACGAAACATATAAGAGAAAGGCCAGGACATTCAATTTCGACGAAGGGCGAAAGCTTGAAACTGTCAAACTCTTCAGAATGAGCCACTGCAGGCTTTCCAGCAGGCAGGATCCGGGAAAGGAAATTCCCGTTGACCTGAGAATTTATGCCATATTGAAGAGAACAGATGCAATATCGCAGGGAAACAGGATTTACAGCCCGGTTGTAAACATATTCGCCGTAATTGAATCTGAACGTGACAGCGCGGCGAAAGAAGGGCTTGAGCTGATACCTATCAACTTCCCATATATCATGATCGCGGACGGTGCCAACGAAGAAAGGAACGCGTTGCAGCAATTCATGCTGAAAATTTTCAGGGAACGGTTTCTGGATGAAATCAACGGTGCGTCCATTTCCGAAATCCGCCGGGAGCGGAACAATGAATTTGTTGGCAGAATATTCAAGGTTTACTCACTTGCAGTGGATTCCTTTGGCAGATTTACACCGGATCCGATCTTTGCATATGTCAGGGGGATGAAGCATGGTAATAAGCATCTTCTCGTTGTTCTATACCTTCTGAATCTGCTTTTTGTGGACTATGATAATTTCGTGACGGTCGATGCAGAGATGTACACCCCTGAATTCATAGAGAACAGTTTTGAAAGGTTGATGAGGATCAACGAAACATCGACGGTTACATATGCAGCACCGGGCTGCACGGTGACGGTAGATGATTATGGAGATGTTGAGGTAAGGGATCACATTCAATCGATATGGAAGAACGACGACCGTGCGGCATTCGATTATAACAGGGGTGGACCTAGAAGTGAAATCGTCTACCATACGCTTGTCCTTTCCACAATCTCGTCGCGCAACAGCATATTGAGTTATTATGAAAGGATGATAACGGGTTCACTGTCGGGGGCGGACGGAAAAGAACTCGAACATGTTTCGCGGGCCGGCCAGATCAAGGCTATCGTCGAAAAGGCGACAGGTGAATTCTCCCTGCATACTATCGGACCCTTCAAATCTCCATCGCTGGAGAGAGAGTATGATGAACTAAACCGGATCAATTCCGGAAACCAAATGCTTGAGTCGTTTCAGAAAAATGTCGATTTTTACGGTAGATATGCTGTAGAGGAACAGCATCACCGCCTGATGGTGGAGCAGTCGGAAAGACTCAGTGAAGAAAGAGAACTTCTTTCTGAGCTTAAGAATGTGCTTAAAAACATCGACAAAAGCCTGAAGAAGACCGAACTCCTCACTGCCCTCCTCATTGCGATTTCGGCAGTTTCCGTAATAATTGCGCTGCTCTTCAGCCTGAAAGTCATTTGAGCGGCAAAGCATCCCCCATGCCAGCGGGTTTGCGGGCATCCCTCCTGCCTTGCAGCAGGAAGCCTGTTTTAACAGATCTTAACAGAAGTTATTCCGGAACGATAGGGAAGAGGATATTTAAAAACGGTTCGCCATACATGACCTATGATAAAACACGGTTTTGTTGAAAAAGACATCACGCCGGGAGAGGTTCACGAGCACGTCTTGGATTTGCTGAAGGCCGAAGGTTTCACCATAACATCCGACGAAGCGAAGGACGGCCTCTGGGATATTCACGCAAAAAAGTCGAGCGGTGAAAGGATTGTAATGGGCAGGGTCAGGGACGTGGACATTCTAATTGCAGGCGCACAGGGCAAATTTGAGGTACAGCTCCACGCAGGCATTTGGGGCAGGGATCTGGCTATACCTGCAATCGAGGGGATTGCAACACTGGGCATTGCAGCGGCGGCAGAACTCCACTCGGGTCATGAATTCGAAAAAAGGCTCTGGAAGGAGATTGTTGGCAAAATAGATCCAACGCTTAAAATATGTGACATCGACGGCATGCTATTCAGGAGCCAGGCTGAACTTGACGCACACATGAAGGTACACCAGCAGCAGATGGCAATGCAGCAGAATTCGATGATGGGACCAATGATGATGATGGGCGGCCTTGGTATGATGGGAATGATGGGCATGGGGATGTTCGGCGGAGGCTTCGGCGGCCCGGGTCTTTGGATTTGATCCATTGCAATGCTGCTAAAAAAACTGAAATACTGGAGAGCGTGAAGCGTATGCAGCAAGACTACTGTGGAACCGGCTTCCTGGTGCAGGCAGGCCATGTCGCGTGTATACGTGAATCCGGGATGTTTCCGGAACATTACGGTGCCACCGCTCCCATTTCTGATACGCCAATATCTCACTCGTTGTGAAGGTTGGGCGGCAGGCGCCGCAATTTCCTTCTGCGTTTTGAAATGGGCGTTGAAATGGGCAGCTTCACATGTCTCATGACCTTCACCTTCCAAGGAACAGAAAAGCGGGCATTGTCAACGCTAACGCTACTCATCAGTCGGGCGAATAGCAGTCAATGCAAAAAAGGAAGTTACTGTCCCTGGCCCAGCGAATACCCAGGCTGACCGTCAAATGTGAACAGTCCCTCCGTCTTAACGGGAGGCAGGTCGGCCGCCACGAGCCTTGAGAGGAGTCCGATGACCATCTCATGGGTTACCGTTCCGCCATTGCCGGGAGCCTGAAAACGGCAGCGCCAGTGGTCCACGCAGAAGGTTTCCGGCATACCGCCGGGATACACTTTCGTCCCCCTGTTTGTGATCATCTGAAGCTGAAAATCAGGTCCTGCCTGTTTCTCGAGCTGCTGTCCCAGCATTTCGGCCAATCCGCGCCATTCAATAAAGACGTCCACGCCTACCAGCTGCTTGACCTGAAGGGGTCTATTT
>DAHXLZ010000149.1 GCA_027365715.1 Methanomassiliicoccales archaeon
TCCAGAACGGTGAACATTTAATGGTCGCAACCTTAACCACCGTGGATGGCCTCCTGGCAATAGCCGCTGCAATTTCAATTGCAGGCGGATTGATAGGGACAGGAATGGCACAGCAGGGAATAGGAGCTGCCGGAATGGGCATTATTGCGGAAAAACCGGAGAAATTTGGTCAGGTGCTGTTTTTCTTCGTCATACCGGAGACGCTCTGGATACTCGGATTTGTTCTTGGTCTGATTCTGCTGTTACATATACTGTGAAGTGTTCCGATGCCACTAGAGAACATTCTTCAGTCTATCGAGCAGCGCAAGGAAGCTGAGATAGAGCGCATTACAGCGAAATATAACGAACAGGCCAGCGCGCTGGAAAAAGAGACAGAAAAGAGAATCCGGGACATCGCCAGTTCTTCGGCAAGACGGAGTGCTGATGACTGCCGTTCTCTGGAGAACATGGAACTGTCTAATGCTCAGATTGAAGCGAGGAGGCTCATCTGGGAAAAGAGGGCGGAACTCGTTGAACTGAGCCTGGCGAAGGCGTTCGACCTCGTTAAGGACATCCGGTCGTCAAAATCATACAGGAAGATGATGACAGAAATGGTTGATCTGGCCAGGCGGAAACTCGGAGAGGAGTGTACTGTCAGGGTAAGCAAGGAGGACATTTCATTAATCAGGAGTGCCAAAGGAGTCACCGTAAAAACTGAAGAGGTTGACCCGTACGGCGGGCTCATTGGGGAGTCGCGCGACGGAAGCATGGAAATGGATCTGACGGTCACCACTTTGATCAGGGACATCAGAGACGCCCTTTCGCTGGAACTGTATGAGAGAATTGGTGCTAAGTAAGATGGATTCAACATATTCGGGAAGTTATGGAAGAATCAAGGCGGCAAGGACAGAGTTTCTCAGCGAAGGCTTCATCGCCAGCCTGTATGATATGGACGTGGACGCAATAACAAGGGCGCTGTCTGCAAAGGCATACAAGGAGGACATTGATGCGCTGTATGCCACGTACAAAAATCCCGAACTGCTGGAGATGGCAATTAACAGACGGCTCGTCAGAAGGAACAGAATTGCCCGGTTTGCGCCTCCGCCGAATGCATCCGATATGGTGAAGGCGTATCTTTCAAAATGGGATATACAGAACATAAAATCGGCCATTACAGCGCGGTACCTTGGCTATTCGCTCAAACAGTCGGAAACTTTTCTGGTGAGCTTCAGAGACGTTCCGATGGGCGTATTCGCAGGTAACATGACTGCGGATGATTTTAACATACTTCTCAATCAGCCGGGCATGGACTCGCTGATCGAGACACTTTCGCGATTTGGCTATGGCCCGGTCCTGATGCAGGAAATGGAAGCATACAGGAAAGAAGGCGATGTAGCTCCAATGCTGCATGCGCTTGACCGGTTCTACTACAGACGGCTGTTCGCAAGTCTGCGATTCTATCTCGGCAACGAGGGACCGCTTCTGAGATATTTCCGGGAGGATGTTGATGCCTACAGTATCATGGTTCTGCTTACGGCAAAGCAGATGGGAGTACCGTTTGAGAAGATAAGGGAATCCCTGATGCCGTACGGCACACTCTCGATGGAGAATATTCAGTCGCTCTACGGGTCAGAAAGTGTCGAGGAGATTGCAGTCAAGCTTTCAGATAAATTTGGTACAGGCAATGCGATCGCGGAGTACAGGGAAAACGGCGGTCTGAGCGTTTTCGAGTCCAGTCTGCGCCTCCATATCTATGAAAAGTATTACGGCATTCTTGCGTCACAGTCGATATCGATAGGTTCTGTTTTCGCATTCGTGTTCAGGGCAGAAAGGGAAAGAGATGTGTTGCGTTCCATTGTCACCAGCAGGGTTTACGGAATTGAGCTGGAGAAAATAACAATCTTCGCCGGAGGCGCGTGAACCTTGCCCGGAAGCAGCTTCATGGGAGAAGTTGCCATTGTTGGCGAGAGAGAGCTGGTAATGGGATTCAGACTTCTTGGCATTGCAGACACATTTCCCGCAGAAGGGGTGCAGGCAGTTGAGAAGTTCAGGGAACTGCACAGTGCAGGAAAACATTCCTTTATCATGCTTTCCGAGAGTGTCAGAAAACACATGGATGCAAAAACAGTCGAGCTCGTAAACACATCGACAACTCCGCTTGTTGTCTTCGTTCCTCTACCAGGCGGGAGTGAGGAGGAGTCAATCGAGAAGTTTGCGAAGAGGGTTCTTGGCGTTGAAATAGGCAGGTAAATAAATGGGAAAAGTTGCAAGAGTTTCAGGACCGGTAGTCATCGCGGAAGATCTGAAAGACGTCAGGATGTATGACGTCGTCAGGGTCGGAGAACTTGGGCTGGTAGGTGAGGTGATAAGAATCTCCGGCGAACGCGTTACTGTTCAGGTTTATGAAGATACGAGCGGAATCCGGCCAGGCGAGAAAGTGGAGAATGTGGGAAAGCCACTCTCGGTCGAACTTGGTCCCGGACTGCTTAAATCGATCTACGATGGCATACAGAGGCCGCTGGATGTCATAAGGGAGAAGAGCGGCGATTTCATCAGAAGAGGTTTTTCGGCGAGTCCACTCGACGAAACCAGGAAATGGTCATATAAACCACTGCTGAAGAAAGGGGAGAAGGTTTCAACCGGACAGATTATTGGCGAAGTCCAGGAGACGAGCCTCATAACACACAGGATAATGGTTCCGTTTGGAGTCTCGGGCACGCTCGGTGAGAACCGGGCTGGCGATTACACAGTTTCTGAGGCTGTGACCACGGTTAAATCAGACTCTGGCGAGGTGCCTGTCAGGCTGAAGCAGGAGTGGCCAGTCAGAGTGGCCAGGAGGGTCTTCAACAAATTGCCTCCCAATACGCCGCTGATTACAGGGCAGCGGGTCATCGACTCGTTATTCCCGGTAGCAAAGGGAGGGACCGTTGCAGTGCCGGGACCGTTCGGCTCAGGCAAAACCGTTGTCCAGCACCAGCTTTCCAAGTGGGCAGACAGCGATATTGTTGTCTACGTCGGATGCGGAGAGAGGGGAAACGAAATGACCGAAATACTTTCAACTTTTCCTGAGCTTCTCGACCCTAAAAGCGGCAAACCGCTGATGGAGAGAACAGTGCTCATAGCCAACACTTCCAACATGCCTGTGGCAGCAAGAGAAGCGAGCATATACACCGGCATAACCATCGCCGAATACTACAGAGACATGGGTTATGACGTGGCACTCATGGCCGACAGCACTTCGAGATGGGCCGAGGCGCTGCGTGAAATTTCCGGCAGGCTGGAGGAGATGCCTGGAGAGGAAGGTTATCCCGCATATCTTGGCAGGAAGATTTCCGAGTTCTATGAACGTTCGGGAAGTTCCCGTGTTATCTCACCTGACGAGAGGTACGGTTCCATTACAATAGTCGGGGCAGTTTCTCCTCCGGGAGGAGATGTTTCCGAGCCGGTTTCACAGAACACACTTCGTGTCACAAGGGTTTTCTGGGCACTTGACTCATCGCTCGCTTCCAGAAGGCACTTCCCGTCGATTAACTGGCTTAACAGCTATTCGCTCTACCAGCTGGAGTTATCGAAGTGGTTTGAAAAGAATGTTGCACAGGACTGGCAATCGGTCTATTCGGAAACAATGACGATTCTGCAGAAGGAGGCTGAACTCCAGGAAGTTGTTCAGCTGGTTGGATATGACGCTCTCCCTGAAAAGGAGAAGGCGATACTCGATATTTCAAGAATGATCAGAGAGGACTTCCTGCAGCAGAGTGCTTTCGACGAAGTAGACTCATACTGTTCAACCAGGAAACAGTATGGTATGCTGAAATCGATAATAGAGATGTCACGTCATCAGAACGAGGCGATTGAGCGTGGTGTTTCAATGGAGAAACTCTCCGGGCTGCCTGTGAGGAGCAAGATCTCCAGGATGAAGGAGGTCAGGGAGGCAGATTTTCAGCAGTATTTCGATGGACTGCTGACTGAGATAAAGGCGCAGGTAAGCGCTGTGGAGGCGTGAAAATGCCGGGCGTGAGTTACAAATCCATATCACAGATTTCCGGACCGCTTCTGTTTGTTGAGAATGTGAAGAATGCGGCGTACAACGAGCTTGTGGAGATTAAGAGCGGAGACGGCACCACCAGAACGGGACAGGTCCTGGATACGAGCGCAGGACTGGCGGTGGTGCAGGTGTTCGGCCCCACGTCGGGACTGGACATTGGCAGGACACGTGTAAAATTTTCAGGGAGCACCGCCAGAATAAACGTGTCAGACGAAATGCTCGGCAGGATATTCAACGGCCTCGGAGAACC
>DAHXLZ010000159.1 GCA_027365715.1 Methanomassiliicoccales archaeon
GATAAACTGTCAATCAGGAATGCAAAAACGATGGGATGTATTGGCACTGGTTATCAGGCAGAGGCACAGGTGGATGCAGTGATATCGGTGAGACCGATAGAGACGATTCTGATTCACAGCAGGAAGACTGAAAACATGAAAAAATTTGGAAAGATGATCAGAGAAAGGCATGACGTTGATGTCATCGAACTCGATAATGTTTTTCCGGGATTTGCAGAAGCTGACGTGATTTCATGCGCTACCGATTCGACAATTCCTGTGCTTGGCATTAAGAGCATGGGTCATCAGTGTCACATAAATGCCGTGGGAGGCTACAGGCCCGATATGGTTGAGGTGGAACCTGAACTGATTTCTTCCTGTATGACAGTCGTTGCCGATCTGAAAAAACAGGCAATGAACGAAAGTGGAGAGCTCATATCAGCGGTTGAATCGGGAAAATTAAGCTGGGATGAGGTGGACGAGATGAAAGACATCAATGCCGGAAGAGTGCATAGACGAAGCAACGCTTCTACTGAGTGTACCTTCTTCAAATCACTGGGAGTGGCTGTTGAAGACCTTGCGGCCGCAAAAATAGTGTACGATGCTGCTCTCTCCAGGGGGGCAGGCAGGGAGTTGTAATGTTTTCAGAAAGAGAGCGGCTGAGCAAAACTATTAACGATGGATGGTATAGAACAGCGGGGCGCCATCAGGTTGAACAAATCGGGCATCTTCCTTGCAAGCGTGTCGTACTCAGACCTGGGTTCGATGTACTTCCGTGTTGTACGCACGGCCCAGGTTGATGAAATATACAGGTACCTTTCCAGAAATCAGGAAATCAGAGAAGCGGTTGTGCTCTGGACCTGCAACAGGTTTGAAATTTATTTTTATCCGGGGACACACGCGAACCTGCAGTATGTGAAAGGGTATCTCGAAGGCAAAGTTTCACGTTACAAGATAACACACGGGACGGGCGTTATCCGCCATCTCTTCCATGTTGCTTCCGGTCTTGACTCTATGCTCGTCGGTGAGAATGAAATCATCGGTCAGACCAGGAGCGCCTGGATGCAGTCAAGAAACTGCGGATTGTGCGGCAGGGAGATGAACAGGCTTTTCAAAGGGGCGGTCGAGGCGGGTAAACGCGTCAGGACGAAAACGTCAATAGGCAAACTGAGAAGAAGCATTTCCCGCGAAGCGGTAGATATGTTCGAGGAATCAGACGGCTCCGGCCCGGTGCTGGTTGTCGGCGCCGGAGTCATGGGAAGACAGATTGCAACCCTGTTAAGGAAGAGGGGGCATTCAGTATCTATAACAAACAGGACAAAGGAAAGGGGAGCACGGGTCGCGGCAGAACTCGCTGTTCCGCTGGTGGATTACGGCAAGGATTACTGGCGCAATTACAGATCGTGTTTCTTTGCCGTCCGATCCGAAGAATATCTTATAACAGCGGAAGACGCGCCGCATCTCGACGGAAAAGTGATTGTGGACGTATCAGTACCGTTCGCTGTGGATCCTTCACTTTCAGACAGGTGCACGCTGATTAATCTCGATACAATATCTGAAAGGATCAGGCGTGTGGAAGATGAACGGAAGAAGCTGACGGAGGAGGCCGGCCTCTTCATTGAAATTGAGATTAAGAATTATATGAAGCGGGAACGGAGTTCCGGCAGGGATGAGCTGATAAAGAAGATATTCTCAATTTCCGACACCGTGGTTGAAGAGCAGATGAAGCATCTCTCCAGACAGCTCTCTCTCGGCGCAGCGGAATCCGGGGCTGTCTTGAATGCACTGGAAAAGGAGAGGGACAGGCTGCTGTCCATAATTGTCTCCTCGCTCAAGTCGGATGAAGGAATCTTGAGCAATGCGGATATTGAAAGACTCAGAGAGAGACTTTACAGGACGGAAAAGAAGAGTTTGGATCTCGACGACCTGCGCTGAGGCAAAAAGCCTTCCGCCCGCTCTTTCACTCATTCAGAAAATGCAGAACACCGCCAGCTCTCTCATAAGCAATAACTGCAAAAAATGGAGAATACTCTTTGCATTGACTCCTTATGTTTTCTGCAATGTGCCTTTCTCTCTCCCTCTCAACAGCTGCAAGCCCCTTCGGCCTCATTGCCAGCCTGTCTATTGTGCATACAGCCTCCTCGACAGTACCGCCCACACTCTTCTTCCTGCTTCTGCGATTGAGCAGCGAACTGAAGAAAAGCGATACGGGTGAAACGTTTTTGAGGTAAAGCTCCGAGTATTCGTCATCATCAATGTCCAGCGGGGAGAGCGGAATGCCAGCCGCATCTGACACCCCAATCGTGTACGAAAATGGAGGTGAAGGCAGCTTTATTTCACCGTATTTTGACATCTCACGGGTATAGAACGCATCAAATTCTGTGTAGTCCGGTTTGGCAGAACTGTCTCTGTTCCATATTCTGACACCATCCACCTCACTGGCTGAGAGCGCTACGCCGAGTGCCCCGGGCTTGTGCCTTTCCAGCGCCTCTTTGACAATTTCAATTTCTGAAACGAGTCCGTTAATTACGCCAAGAATCACAACGCTGGAGCCGCGTATTTCGAGGAGCCACTCCCTCTGCGACATGTCCTATCCCTGATCCGATTGCCTGGTGGTCCTCTTTTCACGTGCGTATGCGGCAAGCTCCTCCGGGAACTGCAGCTTCAAAAGGTCATCCCTGTCGACAACAGGAATGCCCATCACTGTCCCTTTTTCCGTATTGCGTTCCACGAATATGAGCGCATCACGCTCGGTTATGCGGATTATGTTGTCCAGAACTTCAATCTTTCCGCTGAAATCACCAATTTCGCCTGCAAGCCATGCAACGTACAGGCTCTCCCTGTCCTTTGTAATGGCATCGAATACTGAATGTTTTGTTGGAAGCACCTCACTGGCTGAGAGCGCTACGCCGAGTGCCCCGGGCTTGTGCCTTTCCAGCGCCTCTTTGACAATTTCAATTTCTGAAACGAGTCCGTTAATTACGCCAAGAATCACAACGCTGGAGCCGCGTATTTC
>DAHXLZ010000196.1 GCA_027365715.1 Methanomassiliicoccales archaeon
TTTCAACAGCTTGAAGAGGTTGTTTTCAGTGTACTTCATGCCCACGATCAGCTTATCCTCAGCAAGTTGCCTCACTGCATCGGCACTGACAGGATTGTGTGTCCACTCAGGAATGTTGTACACAAGCAACGGCAAATCCACGCTTTCGTGTATCATCCTGTAGTGGTTGTATATTCCCTCTGAACCGAGCGAATAGTAGTATGGCGGAGTGGCAACAATGCCGTTTACGCCTATGTCGAGCGCATCACTGCCAAACTCAACGATGTTCTCCATACTGGGATCGGAAACACCGGCGAGCACCGGAACCCTGCCGTTTGCCGCATTGACAACTTCCTGCAGCACAAGCTTTCTCTCTGCCCTGTCAAGCATTGCAAATTCGCCAGTCGTGCCCAGGGGGAATAGACCGTCGACGCCCCCTTCCACAAGATAGTCCACGAGTGCTCCAATCTTCTTTCTGTCGACATTTCCCTGTCTATCCAGTGGCGTGGGCATGGGTGACCAGATACCTTCGATTTTGAGTTTCATGCTGTTTCATTAAACGTCCCTGTGGTAATAACGTTGGCAATGCGGCAGCAACTTGGCAGGACTTTCGCTGGCAATGGCGATTTATCGCTGAAATTGTTCATCTTCAGAAGGCTGCCTGATTTTCATCGCAGGTGCTATAAAACTCAGTGCGAGAGCGAGAATAACAGGTGGGATTATCACAAAACCATATGGCAGAGGGATGAGCGCGTATCCAAACACACCATTGATTACAATCAGGGCTAAGGACGCAACTCCGGCGGCATAAATCAGCCGCCGGTGTTTCCAGAGGAGCTGGGCAGCACGCGAGCCATACACACGTTCAACATTCAGGTACATGACATCACCTGGCCTGAACCGCTCTAACAGCAGTCCCGGCCTTTCCAGATCACGCAATCTCTGTCACTGGTATTAAACCCATATGCGCTTCAGGCATTCCCCCGTACGCGGACAGACCGAAAGGACAATCTCCTGCAGATGTACCGTCAAGGCAGTATGTCCGAACAGGATCGAAACGTTCGTACGACGATTGTGCGGAATAAGCACTGAAAACTGCATTTCCACTGTTTCCCAGCCTGCCCGTCGATCCGATTATATTCCGGTTATGAGCTGCACACATGAAACAGAGGCCAGATGGCTGTAGCACAGCCCAACAGGGAGAAACTGTACAGGACGCTCACAACACCCGACATATTCGTAGACAGGGCGCTGTCGCTCAGGCCGAAGAGTCCTGAACTCGCGGGTTTCCATTACAACCGTGAACTGCTCAGGGCAGCCATGGCGAACACGTATCTGGAAACAGTGGGCGACAGGGCGGACAGCATACATCTCGCGATAAGGAGGGTTCCCATGTCTGCCGTCCTGGATGCATGACCAGCATCAAACAGCAAATCTCTGGAGCCTTAAAGCGGAGCAGGCTCCCGAACGAGAAAACACAAGCATGAAGTCATGAGACGGCAAGAGTGCAAAACCGAGAAAAGAGGTGGAAAAGGGCCGAATCTTTTTGACCTTCAGAAAGCATGAGTTCTTAGAGATCGGGTTTATATAACGCGTTAGCGCTGTAGATAAATACAAGAAAAGAAGGTTCTAATGTTATGACGTAGAGTAATGACAGTTTTGCCAGACCCAAACGAGGCAGGAAAAATAAGACGCTCATTGTTGCTGCTGTAGTGGTTGTCGTCTTGCTTGTCATATCCGTTGCTGCATTCACGATATTGACGACACCAACGAAGAAAACAATAATTTTTGACAATTACTGGGCAACAACCGGAAAAGTGGGTCTGAAATATCTGATTCCTGCGTTTGAAAGTGCCTACCCGCAATATAAAGTTGTAAGCGAGCTTACGCCCGGTGCAGGGGGGATTACCAGCAAGGCCACGCTGATATCGCTCATTGAATCAGGAAAGGCTCCCGCTTCGTTCCAAGTGCATTTCGGCCCAGAAATGCTCAGCTATGCCGAAGTCGCCCCGAATGGCGCGAAGACTTTTGTCAACATGACACCGATAATTCAACAGTC
>DAHXLZ010000205.1 GCA_027365715.1 Methanomassiliicoccales archaeon
GCGGACGGGCTGACGAATTTCATGTGCACATACATATCCGCGTGCCCCAGGCCACACAACTCGGTACAGAATGCCGTATAAGTACCCTGCTGGTACACATCGGTCCAGGCTGAGGTCCATACGCCGGGGAAAGCGTCAATCTTGACTTTGAATGTCGGTATGGAGAACTCGTGCATCACATCAAGACTCGTGACTCTGAATATAATTGTGGTGTTAACCGGAAATTCAGCAGTGTAATTGTTTATCGTGGCCGCGCCGGTAACATTGTAACCGTTCGGGTACCTGAATGTCCATGTCCACTGAGCTGCGAAAACGTCTATTGTGATCGAGTTTACGACACGCGATGGAGCCTGTCTGACGTAGTATGTGGATGGTAGCGAGTAGGCGAAAAGCCCGAAGAAGACAACAACCAGGAATATCACCAGAAATGCTATATTTCTTGGCCTCCCGCGCGTAGCTGACGGAATAATGCCCGGTTTAATGTGATTGATGACCTCTCTGCCGGCTTTTTCCCTTGTCGATATTACAAGGTAGAGTATCCATGCGATAAAAAACCCGCTGAATATCACAGCGAGTACCAAGTAGATATTGAATAGTCTCCACCAGACAGCCGAAGTCGCGGATGTCGTGGCAGAAAGGATCAGCTTCGAAATCAGCATCAGTGAATCCACCTTCCCATGTAAAGATTCAGGAACCACCAGATGCCGATTGTTATTGTGAAAACTATGAGCAGCAATATCACCAGATTGTCTGAAATTTCAAAGGGCCGGTGACCGGCATCATCTTCCATCCCATTCTCATTTTCCATCGATCCAATTGATTTCTGTTCAGCCAAACATTTCGCCCCCTATGCCATCGCAAACGTCCCGGTCAGCAGGATTCCAGCGATTGCTACAAGACTCCAGAAATAGAACAGCGCTGCTATGCTCGGTGCGTTCTTTTTGCTTGTGAGTTGTCCGTTTAACCCTTTTATCAGAAAATATATCAGCAAAGCCATAGCGGCAACGATGTGCATCATGTGAACTATGCCTGCATCGTAGAACACAGACAATAATGGGCTTTTTGCTATATTGGAAATACCGTTGCCGGATGATGCCAGCTGCATCCAGCTGGAAAGAGTTGCCCCTATATACACCAGCACTAAAATTATCGTGAGCACCAGACCACTGACGGTTAAGTCGTGATTATTGGTTCTGACGCCACAATAGGCTGCATACAGACTGATGATGCTGCCAGCAAGCACAGCCGCGCTCACTCCAAAGGTCGTCACACTTTCAAGAGGAACAGGCAGCGGCACGTGGAAATACGGTGATTGCCACATTACAAATAATGCAGCACCCAGAATAGCGAAAAACACAAACATGTCTCCTGTGATGAATACCCACATGCCCAGTCTCCTGCTGTCCATGTGCCTGAACGGCCATGTCTCTTTGTTCGGGTCGTCATCGCTTTCAACAATAGGGAAATAATCATGATAGTCGTCATTAAACCAGCCGAATATAGCTATAGCGAATATCATCAGGCCGATACCAAGAATCATGTTGTCAGCACCGCCATAATATGAGTAAAGCGTCAGGCCAAAAAGGGCAACAAAAGCTCCGAGTGAAAGGACAAAAGGCCAGGGGCTGAGATGACCGCCTGCATGCTGTTCGTCGCTGGAATGTCCCTTGACTTCAGGCAAAATGAGCAACCTGTCGCCTTGAACCACGGGAGTTCCACTAAAATTAAACTCTGGCGGCGGCGTCGGGATCAGCCATTCGTATGACCACCCTCCCCATGGATTATCTCCTGCCGGCTTTCCGTACTTGACTGAGTATATCATATTGATAACGACAATCAGCTGGGCAAAACCGAAAAGGTAGGAACCCAGTGTTGCGACCTGATTCAGAGATGTGAATCCAAGACCAGCCGGATAAGTGTAATACCTTCTGGGCATGTTAATTAGTGCGAGCATGGGGAAATAAACCAGATTGAGTCCTATGAATGACGTCACGAAATGCAACCTCCCCAGCTTTTCACTGTACATTCTGCCAAACATCTTCGGAAACCAATAGTACAGGCCGGAGTATATTCCGAAGAGGATCGTGCCGGCAAAGATATAATGGAAATGCCCGACAACAGGGTAGTTGCCGTTGAGTCCGGAATCCAGCGTAATGTTTGCAAGAAATATGCCGCTCGCTCCACCAATTATGAATGAAATGACGCCTCCAACCGTGAAGAGGGCTGGCGTTTCTGGTCTGAACGTTCCATTTATCTTTGTTGTCAGTTCACCAAGAACCAGAACGCCTGCGGGAATTCCTATTATCAGTGTATTGACGTTTGCAAAATTAAGCCAGAACAGGTTGGTTCCTGTCATGAACATGTGGTGCATGTATACCGTCAAACTCATGAGGGTCTCAATCGCGAATGCACCAATCATCAGTTTCTTGGTGTAAATTGGCATTCCCGAGAATATGCTGGAAACATCGTACATTATGCCAAGAGCTGGCAAAAACACTATGTAGACTTCAGGATGTCCGAAAAACCAGAAGAGGTGCTGCCAGAGCAGAGCGCCGCCAACAGGCGACGAAAGAACAGAAGCACCAATAACACGACCAATGAACAGAAGCCCGAGATCAAGAGCAAAGATTGGGAACGCCATCCACATCATCATAATCGTGAACATTATGGAAATTGTAAACATCGGCAAGTCTATCCAACGGTACCCTTTTGCTCTCTTCAAAGCTATTGTAACTGCAAAGTTGACTGTGCTGATGATGACAGAAACCGATAGAACAATAAGCGCGAGTATTGCAGCATTCTCTCCTGCCTGGGGCGAATATTGTATCTGATTCAGTGGCTGGTAAATCGTCCATCCGCCGGCGATGTTTCCTCCGGGCATGGCGTACCCGGTCAGGAAAAGAATGCCGGCGAACAGATACAGCCAGTAACTCAGTGCGTTCAACCTGGGAAAGGCCATATCCTTGGCACCAATCTGGATTGGAACAACATAGTTTGCAAATGAGAATGCAAACGCACTGATGAAAAAGAAGACCATCAGCAGCCCGTGAGTAGTAACGAGCTGATTGTAGTAATATGCATTAACAAAATCATTATTGGGTACGTACAGCTGCGTTCTCATCACAAGTGCCAGCGAACCGGCGAAGAAAAAGAAGCCGAGCGATGTTATCAGATACAATATTCCTATGTCTTTATGATTTGTAGTGAACAGCCATCTTCTCAACTGAGCCTTTACCCGTGATGTGTTACCCTCGGTGCCGTACCCCATCAATTTCTCTGTTCCCCTGTTATAATTACCCGGTTGCTCCCTCTGTTTTCAAAGGTTGAATTTCCTCAACCGCCATATAGGATAAAAACTTTGTTGAAACCTGTAGACAGAGAGACGTTATTTGCATCAGCTCCGGGATTTGATGCCGTGCAATCGCAATCGCAAGTGCGATGAAATCTTATCAGATAACGGTTCATCGATTCGACGCAGTATTGCAAACCCGCACTTTGCCTCCCGGCCCGGAAAACGATTCACTCCCTCCTCCCTTGCCAAATCGCTGTATTCCGAACACTTTTTATTCATGGTGTTTAACAAATTATGTCGTCGATTCAGCGAGCGTTAAGCTTATCAGAAAGCACCAGAATGGTGAAACAATCATGTTTGAGCCAATTCTGTTTCCGATAGCATCATTCATGGTGTTATTCATCGCAGCAACTGTGAAATGGTCTTCAAGAATGATGGAACGTGTGGGCTTCTCTTTTGTACTGTTCGTCTTAAGCATGATGGCGGCCATGATTGGCAGTGTTGCGGTATACTTCAATAGCCCGGGTATTGCATCGGTAGAATTTGCCGCATCTCTGAATTTTTCCGTCATGATGGCGGGAATCGGCGCCATTTTTTATTCGTTCGTTACGTTTAAAGGCGGAACTCCTCCAGCGTCGGGTAACAGCGGCAGTTTATGGACATCGTGGTGGCCGTTATCGGCATACAGGTCAGCGGTAATCGCCCTTGTCCTCCTTAATGAGATCCTGATGGGATGGGGATTCTTGTTAATCTCCGGATTTGGGGCGGCAGAAGCACACTCGATAAACATGTCCTCATTCGTCCGGCTTCTGGATGTTTCGGTAAATTCTTACTGGTTTACTTTTACGATGTCGGCGGAAATGATAATTTCACTCATCTATTTCAGAAAACGGCTGCCTGCAGTAATGAAAACCATCGTGGCGATTCAAGCGGTTATCATGGCCCTGCTTCCCACCGCGCTCGCACCGTTTAACGGAAGTGAAGTTGGAGTGTATGCAGGGAGTGTTGCGATGATTGTCCTTTTCATCTATCTCTTCGACGCACTCTATAAAATCAGAGATCTGGAAATTGCTGTTTCCAATTACATAATTCGCCTGCTCAGTGTTTATGTGCTGATGATGGCCGCACTTGTCTACTGGTCAGCCGGTGGGAGTTTGCTTCCACTTTCGATTTCGCTGATTGTTGAAATGGTCCTCTATTTCAATGCCATTCTTAACACTGGTGCCTTTGCCCAAAAGAGGGTAAAAACATGGCTGAAGCATCCTGTCTGGACGTTCGCACTGATAAGCCTGATTTTTGCAGGCGAATACTTCATGTCAGCTTTGCTGGATATTGAATTCTACGGCATACGCTTTCTCTCCAGCCTGCACACAGCAGCAATTGGAACGGCTGTCCTGTCTGCCATTCCTGCTGCCCTGTTTGACTTCATACAGTATGTTGGCCTGATAACCGGTTCAGTATGGTTTTATATCATGATGGGAGCCGAAATGGGCACGCTCGTCATATTTCAGATAAAGAAGGTAAGACAGTTTGAGACAAAAATCAGACTCGCACTTGTGGTCATTGCATATTCAATATACAGCGTTCTGATTCCATTTTTTTTGTTTCCTCAACCCGGGTTGTCCCACATTCCGTTCCTTGGATGGAGCATGGGAGTGGGGACATCCGGAGCGTTTGCTCCTGCACTCCTAATTGCTATTGCCGGAACTTATCTTATCAGTGGCATACTTTCATTTCTCTTCGGCGGAAGACAGGTCTGTTCAACGTTCTGCACAGCAGCACTGATGTACCAGGGCACATTTTACGATTCGATGAAGGAATTCAACAAGTCTTCACCACTTGCCAGGAAGATACACAAAAATATGATGTCGAAACTTTACGTAGTTACAGCTTCAATCGTCTGGTCTTCCATTTTCATTGCGATCCTGATCTCATACCTTACATCGACAGGTGTGTTGCATGTGAGTTTTTACGGTGTCGATCCCCTGGCATTTGCGTACGTCTTCTATTTCAATTTCCTGTGGTATGTAATATTTATCTCAATACCTTTTGTCGGCACTTACGGTTGTGTATCTACCGGTGTCTGTCACTGGGGAATGTTCAATCAGTTCATTGGGAGACTGGGATTCTGGAGAATCAGGGTGAGAAATCCCACAGAATGCGTAACATGCAGGACAAAGGACTGTGTAAGCGCATGCCCCGTTGGTCTTACAGCAATGCCCGGCAATTTCATCAAGAGTGGCGAATTCAGAAGCTACAAGTGCATAGGTGTCGGCGAATGTGCTTCAGCGTGTCCTGTCGATAATATCTTCTTCTACGATGCAAGAAACTGGTTCGGAGACAGGCTCAGGATGAGGCATTCGGCAAAGGCTCAGGATTCGCTTCTGAAAATAAGGGAAAAAGGGATCGAAAATGATGAGCGCAATTAAGGAAGCTGGTAAAGCGGACAATTCAAAACTCATAGCGATGGCTACTCTCATTCTCTTATCGATACTGGCATACTGGTTCGTAACACTGCTGATAGTTCCGGGCAATTCGCAAGCCAGTTATGCACCGCTTTTGCTCTCCTCAATTATTGCAATAGTCTTCTGGGCTCTGATCTTACTCGCTGTTTTTGGATTTGTATTGAAGAATGTTGTCATGGAATTCTCAGGTATCATGAAAGAGAGGCTGTGGGCCAAAATTCTCTTCCCTCTTTACCTGTTTGTCCATTTAATTGTGTATGGCATAGTTCTGGAAAAGATACTTGTTATTGTATTTGGGCCGCCTGATTACTCCGTGGGTCGGACAATTTTTGTCCAGTTGGGCGGCGCTTTTTATCCTCACACACCGCTCAATGCGCTTATTCAACTGACATTGAATCCGAGCGTGGTCATATTCCTGCCACCATTTTACGGTCTTGAACTGACACTGTTTTCATTTAGCTCCGCAACAATAATCGCGACGCTTATCGTAGTTCACCTCGATAGACTGATGCACAATGCCAAACTCATCAGAAGGGCCGGCGGCTCTGTCATTTACCCTTTGATAGGCATTGTAGGTGGCGCATCCTGCTGCATTTCGCTTCCCGGACTTTTCCTTGATTTCACGCCACTGGCATATTCAATTCTACTGATTTCATTCTGGGTCGACGTACTGAATGTGCTCTATTATCTGCTGCCTATTTCTGTAATTGTGTTTCTCGCTGCCGGCTTGAAACCGTTTGCCTCATTGTCGAATTCGGTTTGCGTGAAATAATTGCCACCGGTTCAAGTGGCAAGTGTTTAACTCCTTTTTTTATGAAGGTGCTCCTAATATGACCGGTGAAAAACTGAAAATGCAATATGGCGGTTTCGTCACAAGGGCGATTGTCTCAACGGTCCTGCTTGCCTCCTTTCTCAATCCCTTTACTGAAGCGACAGAATACGGCAATGCCCTGGTATTCATGTTTTCCCACTATGCTTTATTTGTGGCGGGATTTGCTTTGACATACAAAAAGGTCAGGTTGCCGGGATGGACTTTCATATTGGCTTCCATAGCTGCCGCGTACTGGCACTTTCCGATCCCGTTCGCCCTTTCAGGCTCCATTCAGACTTACAGATTCCTTGAAGAAGTGTCTCTAATTCTGAGCGGCCTGATTGCAGGTTCAGCCCTCGATAGTTTTTCGTCAAAAATCAAATTGATTATCTTTGGGCTCTGGGTGTTAGGTGACACCGGCCTCTCTGTAATTTTCATCATTCTGCCAGGAGCCTATTCAAGTTCAGATGTAGCTCTTTCTCCATATCCGTTTTTTCAATTTACAGTACTTGGCGTCGCCATGGTATTCTTTATGAATGCGATTGTAGCCCTTGTTGTTTATGTTCATCTGAAACGAATTGGAAGAATCCTCAGCACAATGGAAAAATAAAGTACCATACTCAGTTTTGTAAAACGTTAAAATCGGGATTCGCCGTGTAACACGAAATAAGTCACAATGCCGGCGCTGCCAATTGTCTTCCTTTTTCAAATACCTTTATAGTTCACTGCCTTACTTAGCGGTTTCATTATGATTGAAACAGCAGGTGGAACCGGCACTCCATTGACACCACTGCTGGATCACCTCCAGGAATTGGCATCGCGCTTGAGGAGAATCATCTTCACAATACTGGCATTCGCCGCGTTTTTCCTGTTTTTCGGCCCTTCATATGTTTCAATTTCACCAACACGGATTGGACTGCCGTTTATCGGATCGTTTACTGTTTCCAGGGTACCCATCATCGTGCCCTCATTCCTGAACAGTTTCTCAACTCTGGCATTGAAGTATTTCATAAGCCATGAAGTCCCCAAAGGAGTGGTGGTACTCAACGTCAGCGTATTTGATCCCATACTGTCGTCTATGCAGGTTTCACTTCTCTTCAGTGTCGCGGTTTCGATGCCTGTAATTTTGACTGAACTGTGGAAGTTCATTTCTCCGGCAATGTACGGTCATGAGAAAAAGCAACTGAAGTGGATGATAATACCGGCCTTTCTGCTGTTTATCGCCGGAGCGGCTTTCGCATATTTTGTCATCATCCCGGTTCTCCTGGAAGTGGTGAAACTTTACATGATATCACTTGGCATACAGGAAACTTTGAGTATCAAGTCAATTGTAACTCTAATTGTAGGTTTTCTTTTTACATTCGGTCTGGCCTTCGAACTGCCAGTGGTCATGGTTACATTAACGAAGTTCAATTTCGTCGGACCAGAAGTCTGGAAGGAAAATTGGAGAATGGGAATA
Source organism: Methanomassiliicoccales archaeon (assembly GCA_027365715.1). Next base: position 8,028 of record DAHXLZ010000205.1, read on the forward strand.
CTGGTTTCATTCATTATAGCGTTGCTGATTTCGCCAGGTGTTACCGGTGGCTTGATTGAAACCGTAATAGGCCTGACTCTTTCCGGCCTCTACGCCGCAGGTGCCATAGTGTCGCAACGGGTTGCGAAGAAAAACCAGACATTGAAAGAAAATCGTGAAGAAACAGAGGAAAGGGCATGAATAAGGCAAGTGGATGTTTTTGGGATGTGAAAAAACCACATCACATCTTACTTTTTCTCACTGGTAATCTGAACTTCCTTCTCAAGTTCCTTCTGTATCTCCATCTGTCCACGCTTGAATTCTCCGGCTGCCTTTCCGAACGATCTGAACATATCCGGTATCTTATTGGCTCCACCAAACAGAATTAGTGCGACGATTATGACAATGGCCCAATCCCACATATTGCCTATCAATGACTTCACCTGCTGTACTTCTCACTATACCGGCAGCTGCTTATAGACATTTCGGAAAATTGATTTGTATTGCAGCAATGCTGAGTACATGTCACATCGACCATGCAGCAGCATCAGATGATTCCTTCTGCGATCCCGTTTCCGTGGAGCACAAAAACCTCTGCCTGTGATATTTATTGACACATATTGTATGGGCGATTACCCTCACATGTGAGTTTCAACCTTTTTATCGTCGATTGTTTAGCTTATCAGCAATGAAGAAAGGCAGCAGGGATGGCGGCATATCTGTTAGGGTTATGGCTGTGATAACTGTCATTGTGTTTGGAGCAGGCATATTCGCAGGCTTCCTCTTTTCATATGGCCCGCTTGCCGGTATATCCGGGGCAGCCGCCGGCTCAGGAACTGGAGTTTATGACCTGAATCTTGTGATTACCACGAACA
>DAHXLZ010000207.1 GCA_027365715.1 Methanomassiliicoccales archaeon
AGGTTCAGTCTGCCTCTGATGTTTTCCTCGAGGCATATCCTGATGGCGTTGTTGACCATATCACGGAACAGATGTAACACTTCCGTGAGTTCGACGTTCTGCTCAAATCCAAACCGGATACCTTTTACAGCAGACACAGACATCTCAGTGCTTTTCGGATATTTCAAACTGCCAACCATCTCGGAATATCAGGGGAAATTTGACAGAGTCACTATATACAAACGTCTTTACGGTCTTACGTAAATCAGAATGCCTGAATTTGTCAGGGTAGAAGAGGTGTGTGGTCGACGATATGCGCACATCAACTTTCGAAATCGAAAAATATCGACCGGACAATCGACCTGCCCGGATGAATATTTTATAGCCCAACGTGAAGGAATCGGCATCCTGGGCATGTGAATCGGATATTTTCGGATGCATCTTTTATATAGCTGTTTCGATTACACCGAAAGGACTGACTGCTTAAAATCGCAGGAGTAGGTCTCTTTGAAAACAAATCGAGCAATAATATCTGTATTGATAATGTGCGCACTGGTGTTCAGTGCACTTGCTGTTGTACTGCCTTCAGCAGCTCGGGCAACGGCCCCCACCGGGACATATATCTGGGGCACACCGGTAGATACGCCTGTGACGGATCTGAATCCGCTTACGGCTACGAACCTGGAAAGCAACGTTGTCGGCGTGATGTATTCAACATCGCTGATGCTTGAGCTCTCTAATGGCACTATTCTGCCATGGCTTGCAAGCAGCTATTCATTATCGAACGGCGGCAAGACACTGACCTTTAACCTGGTCCACAACGCCAACTGGGTTAACGGAACAGCCGTTGCCGGAAATATCACGGCACAGGATGTGGTTTACACCTTCCAGGTGATAATGGCAAACGCCAGCCTTGATGCCTTTAACGTCGATCCGTTCCTTACCAACGTAACTGCAATCAACACTTATACGGTTCAGTTCACCGTGAACACCAACACAGTCATGATGTTCAGGTACCTTGCAGCACAGCCAATTATCCCGTATGCCTGGCACAATTATGTGCACAACGCAAGTGACATCGGAAGCTATACAAACATGAATGTCGGCCACGAGATAGCAGCCGGGCCGTTCACGCTCAGTACAGTCAACAGCGGCGGAGTTACTTTTGCAGCCAACACCCACTTCTGGAAGGGAACGCCTCACATAAGCCAGTTTGTCATGGTTCCTTACAAGTCTACGTCAAGCATGACACTTGCACTGAAAACCGGCTCGATATATGCCGAATACCCATCGCTGAGCGATTACCTGGCTCTGAACGCCTCCTCGCAATTCACCAATGTCTTTTACAAACAGCCATGGGCATTCTATCTCTGGCTGAATGACCATGTTGCACCATTCAACAGCACCAGTTTCAGGCAGGGACTTGCCTATTCGATAAACAAGACACAGATAATGCAGAAGGCTGAAGACGGCCTTGCGGGACCGGGCTCATTTGGTGGCGAGAGCTGGATCAACACCTCATGGTGGGCACCCGGCCTTCCATATTACCATTACAACACAACGCTCGCAACAAAGGCATTTGAGAATGCAGGACTCCATTTACATGGCGGCTTCTGGGCTTACAGCAACAACACAACAGTCGCACTGTCCATCACTGAGCCCCCGATTTCAGACTGGATTGCCGCGTCATCTATGATACAGCAGGATCTGGCTGCCGTCGGATTCCAGGTTACATATTCAGTGACACCATTCAGCACATGGGGTGGAGAGATGTTCCAGCCCAATGCTTCCAAAGCCACGAGCGTCATGAGTTACTTCGGATTCGTTCCGTCGTACCCTGACCCGTACTACATACTCTGGGACCTGTATTCGTCCAACTCCTTCTGGAACGGTTGGATTCAACACTGGAACGACCCGCAGTTCAACCAGCTCGTAAACACTGCCGGAAATCAGACAGGCAACCCATCTGCAGAGATGCAATACCTCTTCCAGGCACAGGCAATTGTGGCACAGCAGGTACCCAACGTACTGATTGGGGACACCGGCAACTACTACACATACAACCACAACATTCTTGGCGGCTTCAACAAACACATCTCACCGCTCAACCCGCTGAACCTTCTTTCGGTCGGACCGGCAACCACCACACACACCGCACCTCCGGCGACAGCAAATTCAGGCACGACTTACATCATTATCGGCGTGGTTGTCGTAATAATCGCGGTCGCAGCCGGAGCAGCGTTATATGCACAGCGCGGGCGCAAGAAGAAGCAGGAGTGAGTAAGGCAGGGCATTCCAGTGCCGTGCGAAACCTGTTTATTTAAACCTTTTCCATATTCCATTGTTTAACACAATTGAAGCGCTTTGAAGGCGATCGTGTGATAACGCTCAGATATATCTTACGAAAAATAATTTACATGTCAATTACCCTGTACATCGCAATCACTTTCAATTTCCTCCTTCCAAGAATGATTCCGGGCAATCCGGCGGTCACGATACTGCTTTCGAGATACAAGTACCTCCCACCGGGAAAAGTCAAACTGCTCGAGAGTGAATTTCACCTTACCGGAACCCTCTGGCAGCAGTATGTCGGCTACCTTGTCGGTCTCGTTCATGGGAATCTCGGAGTTTCATATTACTTCTTTCCCGAGAGTGTTTCGCAGATCATAATGACGCACCTTCCATGGACACTTTTCCTGCTGGGAACTGCGACAATAATATCGGTGCTGATCGGTGTTGCCTACGGTTCATACATCGGCTGGAGGAGCGGCTCAAGGACGGAGTCGGTACTCTCTTCTTTTGCAATCAGCCTGACATCGGTCCCTTATTTCTGGCTCGGACTGATATTTCAGCTGCTTTTTGCAGTCATAATCATTGTGGACGGCTTTCACCTGTTTCCTGTCGCCCAGGCGTATTCGTACAACGTGACACCGGGACCAAACCTGCCATTCATTGAAAGCGTCGCATGGCACGCCGCCCTCCCGCTCATAACGCTGATTATTACGAGCTTTCCAGGTTTCGCGCTGATCATGAGGAATACAATGAACACAGCGCTCGGTGAAGATTACATACTGATGGCAAATGCAAAGGGACTGACGCAGCGGAGAATCATGAAGAGATATGCAAGCAGAAACGCGATCCTGCCGGTGGCAACATCCATTGCACTCTCCTTTGCATACATAGTCGGCGGCGCATTTCTGGTTGAAGTAATTTTTTCCTACCCCGGCATTGGTTACACGCTCTACAACGCCGTAACTGTGGGTGATTACCCGCTGATGCAGGGAATTTTCCTGATAATTACGACGACAGTAATACTCGCAAATTTTCTGGTGGATATCATGTACGCGTTCCTTGATCCGAGGGTGTCACTGAGATGAGCTTCGCTGGCGAAATTGTCAGAAACCAGGGCCGCAACTTTTCCAGGAAGCAGGCCACAATGGCGAAAGACCGCGCCCTGAGCTTCGTTCATAAACTCTGGAAAAACAGAAAGTCTCAGGCTGGAATGATAATACTGGGCACTCTGGTGATCATAGGTCTTGTAGGACCATTCATTGCGCCCTACTCACCTTACAACATATCCTTCAGGGCATGGCAACCGCCGTCCGCTTCCCATCTTCTTGGAACTGATTATGAAGGGGCGGATATTTTTTCACAGTTTCTGGTAGGCACAAGTACATCGCTCTATGTTGGCATTTCAGTAGCATTATTTGCGACAAGCATCGGGACGCTTGTCGGCGTTGTGACAGGCTATTTCGGCAGACTTGTTGACGAATTCCTGATGAGATTCGTGGATATACTTCTCGTGATACCCGGTTTCCCGCTGCTTGTGCTTCTTTCCGCATATTTCCCGGCTACACTGAATACCACCATCGTGATACTCGCAATACTGAGCTGGCCCGTTCTGTCGAGGATTATCAGGTCACAGGTGCTGACGGTAAAGCAGAGGCCGTATGTACTCGCGTCAAAACTCAGCGGTTACGGCAGCTTTCGCATAATTTACAGGGATATTCTGCCGAATCTCATGCCGCTGATTTTCATAAACATAATTTTCCTTGTCGTTGGTGCAGTCGTTGCACAGGCTGGTCTGGCTTTCTTCGGCCTTGGTGATCTCAGATCAGTTAACTGGGGCACAATGCTCTACTGGTTTGATGCCGAGGATGGCATTGTCTTCAACGCCTGGTGGTGGCTCCTTCCCCCCGGCATAGGTATTATTCTGCTCGGTCTGGGCGGCAATCTGCTCTCCAACGGTCTTCACGAAGTTACACAGAGAAAAGGGGGACGCTGAATTGGCAGCACCGATAATAGAAACACAGAATCTGGATGTCGACTATACGCTTGAAGCCGGAACGGTGAGGGCAGTAAGGGGTGTCTCTTTTAAAATAAATCCCGGTGAGATTGTCGGTCTTGTCGGAGAGAGCGGCTGCGGCAAATCCACACTCGCGATGACTTTCCTGAAAATAGTCACACCTCCTGGAAAGATAACGGGCGGCGAGATACTTTATGGTGGAATCACCGACGAGCACGGAGATCCTGTCTCTGTGCTTAAGATGAAACCCCCAAAACTCAGGCGTTACAGATGGAAGGAAGTATCGATGATTTTTCAGGCATCTATGAACTCACTCAATCCTGTAATCAGGGTAGAGGAACAGATAATGGACACAATGATTGATCATGGATACAGCGAAGAGGAAGCCGATAAGAGAGTAGACACTTACCTCAGCGTGGCGGGCCTCAATCCGAAAGTCAGGCGCTCGTTTCCGCATGAATTGAGCGGCGGAATGAAACAGCGTGTTGTTATTGCAATGGCGCTCAGCTGTGAGCCGAAATTTCTCATCGCCGATGAGCCGACTACCGCTCTGGATGTTGTTGTGCAGAAGCAGATTCTCGATCAGCTGAAAGACCTCAGCAGGAAACTCAACCTTTCAGTGCTGTTCATAACGCATGATATTTCGGTAATTGCCGGACTTGCGGACAGGCTCGCTGTGATGTATGCGGGAAAAATTGTCGAAGTCGGCACGGTTACCGAAGTGTTCAAGACGCCTAAACATCCCTATACGATCGCGCTCATGTCTTCATTCCCTTCGCTCACAGGCGAGAGGAAAAAACTCCGGGGCATTCCAGGCTCGCCGCCCGATCTCCGTAAAGAGGTTAAAGAGTGTACATTTGCGCCGAGATGCCCCTTTGTCTTCGACAGATGTCACACCGCTGAACCACCGCTCACCGGGGTGTCTGAGGGGCACATGGCTGCGTGCTATCTGCTCGACAGGGAGAAGTGATTATACTATGGAGCCAGTAGTGAGAATCGACAGCGTCACAAAGGACTTCAACAGCGGAAAGACTCTAAAAAACAGAAAGGGGAATATAACCAGGGCTCTGGATGAAGTGAATCTCTCAATCGGACCCGGTGAAGTGCTGGGACTGGTTGGTGAGAGCGGAAGCGGCAAAACAACTCTGGGTCTTGCAATTCTCAAGCTGGTGGACGTTGACAGCGGAGCCATAATGTTCAAAGGAGTTGACATCACCGGTCTGCGAAAGCGCGGGCTGAGCGACTTCAGGAAGCAGACGCAGATGATTTTCCAGGATCCGTACGAATCGCTGAATCCGTTCATCACCGTATACAAGTCCATTTCAGCCGGCCTTGATGTTTTCAGGAAGGAGATGAGCGGAGAGGAAAAGATGAATCTTGTTTCGAGCACGATGGAGTCACTGGACCTGAATCCTCCTGAGGAATATCTCTATAAATTTCCAGGACAGCTCAGCGGCGGACAGAGGCAGCGGGTTGTGATTGCAAGGGCTGTTATGATGTCACCCGCATTCCTGGTCGCCGATGAAGCCGTTTCCATGCTTGATGTTTCCATCCGCGCCGACATACTCAACAAACTGATTTCACTGAAGGAGAAGACGGACCTGTCGATGCTGTTCATAACACACGACATAGCCGTCGCCAGGTACATTTCAGATAAACTCGCTGTAATGCACCTCGGCCAGATTGTGGAGTACGGTGGTGCGGAGGACGTGATAGGCGACCCGCTGCATCCTTACACTCAGATACTCATAAACGCGGTCCCTGTCGCAGATCCGCTGGCAGTGCAGAAGCCGATACCGTTCACCAGAGGGGACTGGGAAAAGGTCAACCGCGGTTACAGCGGATGCAGCTTCGTAGACAGGTGCCCGTCTGTGATGGACATCTGCAGACAGAGAAAGCCGGAAATGAGGGAAGAAAAGTCGGGCCACAGTGTGGCCTGTTTCCTTTACGGTGAATGAACGGCATAGCCGAAATTACGCGTCATGCAGCTGGCGTTCACACTCCGTCATAGACCGGCAGTGTGTAATCCGTACCGCCAATCGATGTCTCAATGTTGAGCGCAAAGATCGCAAGCTCTATGGTATTCCCCTGAGTCGGCGCGGGATAGCCATTATTCAGTATGTCACCGGAATAGATGACCGTGCTGCTCTTTGCATTAATTATTCCGTTCGTGAGGAGCGATGCTATACTGGCTGCCATACCAAGCTCGGCAGCCACATCTGCTGCTATGACGGCCCATCCATCACCAGGGATCCAGCCCGAAGCAATTGCCGCAACCGTTATGATGCTCAAGAGACCGAGACCAACCCCCAGAACACCAAAAATCTCTGATCCGAGATTATTGTCGTTTCCAGTTATCGAGGAATAGACAGTGGACCATTGGACTTCACTGCCCGCGCTGAGGTTTGAGTAATACTTCTTAACGATGCTGGCCGGCCAGTTCAATGTGCTTATGGCCTGCGGGCTGGTATAAGGACTGTACGGGTCGTATCCGTCGTACACATATCCAAGCTGAAAAACAATATTGCCGCTGGAATTCTGAGTATTAACGATGTCTATGAGCGGGATCGTCTCGTAACTGGAAAGATTGACCCACATACATACCTCACCGCTGACAGAGGCAAAGCATTCGTATTCCTGTTCCTGATAGATGTCGGCTTCGAGAGAACCGTTTGCATAGATGAAACCAGCCGACTCCCTCTGGCTGGCATTAGGGGATGTGACAGCGAACGTTTCAGTGCTTACCGAAACGCCGGAAGGGGAAGTATATCCGGCGTTCGTCGATAAATAAAAGGAATACTTTCCACTCTCGTTATATCCCTGTCCGGTAGTCCAGCCTACTTCGTTATTTATGGCACCAACCGTAACCGAGGTGACTATCTGCGTATTACCTCCGGTGTCATTCGCCCATGCAACGGGTATCTCAACGGGGCTGCTCGAGCTGCCAAAAGTTGTCCTCTTCATCAATACCCATCTTGTCTGGCCCTGGCTGGGGTCGCTTTTCAGCATTGAAGGAGAGGCACGTGAAATGCCTGAGGTGGCATTACTGCTGACAAGAATGGATGGTCTGCCAGTCAATGAGGGATGCAGATTGACAGAGAAGACAGAGCTTCGGTTTACCATTTGAGGATTGTATGGAAGCTGATCGGAATACAGAACCGCCCTGTCAGCCGTACTGTTATGGTAAAGATAGTAGGTCAATTGTACGGTGAATGATGTTTCCGCCCCGTGCTGACCTGCGGAGCCGAAGAATTTCGACCAATTTGATGCAATGCCGATAAAATAGAGTGGAAGGAATCCGGATGCCAACCCTGTCGAATTCGTCCAGATTCCAAGCAACTCCGGTATGTTGTCACTGGTTGAGAAATGCTGTACAGGAGGATTCGTCGACCATACCTGGATATAAACGGCCAGCAATTGTGATGAAATGTAGTCTGGAAGGACTGAGAATCCAATCGGCATGCCTCCCGGGCTCTTGCTTCCATTGCCGGTGCCGCGGCCGATCAATGGATGAACAAACAGCATGGCCAGAATTACAATCATGGCGATAACCACCGCACTTGCAATTTTCAGAGGTCGGGCAACAGTTTGTTTTCCCCCTGGAATGCGAGGTGTTTTTCTTATCTCCCGGTCCATATACTTTTCACTCCCACTTTCCGGGATGGACGTGAGTATTAGTTCGGGACCTACATGTATATGTGTATGTGTGAGCATATGCGCTTTGATGGCTTGGGGACAAAATTCCACCGCATCTTCCAAACTGCCAGGATGCAGTGGCTGCTATGGTCGCCCGTATGCACTCGAAAAATTTAACATTTAACGTTTGTGAATGAATCATTTGCAGAGCAGAAAAAGATCAGTGTGCATTACGCTGTTCATTGAATGAAGACAGCGATACAGGGAAAGCGAAACCCATCCGTTCGAATGAACAGAGGGAAATCGCATCTTCCGTCAGGAAGAGTACATACACATACATTGGAAGACCCCGGACGTCTGTGGACTGTGCTTCATGGTGTAACTGATTTGAACAATTTGGACTATGCCGGGGACGGGATTTGAACCCGCGGCCTTCGGATTGCCCAAGCACTGAACCGCAGCTGTATGAGTCCGACGCTCCGCCAGTCTGAGCTACCCCGGCAACGTACGGGGGAAGGTAAACGGGAATTAAAAAAGACGTCACTCCCTCTTTGGAGTGTTGTCAATTATTTCCTCTGGTGATATCTCTTCCTCGGCGGGCTGTGGTGCGGCCGGAGCCGGTTCTGCGGGTGCAGAGACCGGTTCCTGAATGCGCTCTTCCACCTGCTTCTCAATCTCTTCGGCAGTCACCTGTTCTGTCTCGACCGGTGACGAAGGGACTACAAAGCCTTCAGGTGGGAATACGATGATTTCGCTCCGCCTGATTTCGACTTTCTTCATCGGTAGGATGATTTTGGTAGAATTCGCTATTTCCTTTGCCAAATCGCCGGAAACTATTGCCTTCACAACTTCTCCAAGCATCATGCCTGAAGCTCTGCTCTTCACCAGGGCTGTCGTTATATTTCGTATCGCAGTTTCCTGTGCGGACTGAATGCGCCTTTCTGTTACGACCATTGGCTTCAGCCTTATTGTGAAGCCATCCTTGGTAACCGCGTCTACAACATGCTCGGTCTTGGTTCTCTTTCTTCTGGTCAGCCTGCGTACGTAATCGTTTGTGAGATCGTGACCTATGAATTGTGTGTGGACCTCATTACCCTTTACTGAATTTGCCTTGAATCTGAGCTTGATGTGCATCTTGGAAAAATCTCCGGTAAGATCCTGCACAGTTGCTTCGGTGATTCTCTGATTCAGATCATCCTGTGTGAGAGACGGTGTCTCACCAAGTTCTATTGAATTGAACATTTCAGGAGCGAAGATTTTGTACCAGGACTTCTCCTTCCATTTGTCTTTTACCTTCCTGGATGCTGATTTGGGTTTATCTGCCATGTGTTGACACGTCCATTGGGCTCCGGTTAGTAAAAACAATCCATATAAAATGTTTATGGACGGTTTTGAGCGGGACATGCGTCTCCAGGTTGAGTGCAATCGCTTCTGATCGCCGGGGCGCTTCACCATGAACCGCAAAATATGCTGATGCCCACTCGTGGTATGTCATCACCTGACCTGCTATCAAATCACTTGCATTAAAAGTATAAAGCCATCACGAGATTAAGGTCTCGAAACTGATGGAAAGCGGCAGAAAGCCGGACTGGCTCAAGGTCACACTGAGTTCAAACAGCAGGTATGCCGATCTCAAGAGCAAACTCAGGGTACTTGGACTTAAGACGATATGCGAGGAAGCGCACTGCCCCAACATATTTGAATGCTGGGGGGGCGGCACGGCAACAATCCTGCTGATGGGTGACCTGTGCACCCGGGGCTGCAGATTCTGTGCGGTCAGAACGGGGAATCCTCACGGCGTCCTGGATTCAAACGAGCCGGAAAGAGTGACCGCGTCCATCGTCAGAAGCGGCCTGACATATGTCGTAATCACATCTGTAGACAGGGACGACCTGCCTGATGGAGGTGCGTCACACATTGCCGAAACTGTCCGTTCGATAAAACTGATGAACGCCGGCATCCTTGTGGAAGTGCTTATGCCTGATTTCAGAGGAAACAGAGATTCTCTGGACACAATTATTGCGTCAGGCGCAGATGTTCTTGCGCACAATGTCGAAACAGTAAGGCGACTCAGCCCGTCTGTCAGGGATATCAGGGCGCATTACGATCAGAGCCTGGACGTGCTGAGATACCTGAAGAATGCTTCAGGCAGAATTACAAAGACATCCCTCATGCTGGGGCTTGGTGAGACTTACGGGGAAGTGACCGAAGCGATGAGAGACATAAGGGATGCCGGCGTGGATGCCATCACACTCGGTCAGTATCTCAGGCCCTCATCATGGCATCTGCCCGTTGCAGAATATATCCCACCTCCGGTCTTTGACCGCTATGCTTCGGCAGCCAGAGAGATGGGATTTATCATGGTTGCAAGCGGACCGCT
>DAHXLZ010000276.1 GCA_027365715.1 Methanomassiliicoccales archaeon
GATTGTACCTGCGCTTGCAAGTTCGTGGGATATAAACTATGCCAATCATACCGTTATCTTCCATCTGAATCCCTCTGCTTCTGCATGGATTGCTGCAATGACTCGATCGCTATATTACACTTTTTGTCAGGGCCAAAACAAGAAGTGCGGCTCCACTGATTCTGGCATGAGCGAATTGCTCCGGCAGAATGTCTGTTTCGATTCGAAGAATCAGTACAAGACAGTTATGTCAGTGTAAAAAGTGGTTGAAATTACCAGAACCCGAGGCGCAGCATGTGCAGGAAAGCGACAGGCATCACATGCGGCCTGACCTGAGGTTTGGACATAGGGTATGCTTGTAGTCCTCGTGTAATGTTGCCTTAAAGACGAAAGCGTGCCCTCCGCCCTCTCCACTTCCTGAAAATCCTACTGAACAGTTCAGCCGGCCCTTGCAGAACGCGCATGTGGCGTCTTAACAGTCGAGCACTCATATAACAATATTGTTATATATCAAGTGTGATATATAATGGACAGTGTCGTGCAAGTCAGCACTGGTGATTTGGCACCAGCGGTGTCCCCGGCACCCCTAATGCACTGCACGGTGGTCTGCGAAATGGAACGAAAGGGTGACACAGGCAGGAACATGGTGTTTGCGGCAATATCCAACCCGGAGAGGCGAAGAATTCTTGAAATGCTGAGGAATGGCAGGAGGCCCGTGGGAGAATTGGTGACTGCCCTTCCAGGGCTTCCTCAGTCTGCCATTTCGAGGCATCTGCGTGTTCTGCGCGAGGCTGGTCTGGTCTCGGTGACCCCTCTCGCCCAGCAACGCATGTATTCCCTGCGGCCTCAGAAGCTCCGTGTGGTGGATGACTGGATATCCACGTACAGGGAATTCTGGTCGGAACGTCTGGATGCTCTCGAAATGCATCTTGAACGACACGAGTCGGATGGCAGTCGAAGGAAACGGAAGTGAATTCTATGCCCCGTGGTGTGAGAGATAGAGCTGGAGACGTAATCAGGAAAGGGGAGAAGGCAACACTGGTGTTCAGCAGGAGGCTCAGCTATCCGCCTGAACTCGTGTGGAAGGCGCTGACCGAACCCTCTGAACTTCCTGGCTGGTACATGACGAAGGCGCAAATCGACGGGAGGAAGGGAGGAACAATTGACTTCATTTCAGGCCCGTCGAGAATGCATGTTACAGGCAGAATCCTTTCATGGGATCCCCCATGGATCTTTGAGCACGAATGAAAGGTTCACTGCATGCCGGAGCTGCCTTCCGGCGAAGATGCGGTAATCAGATGGGAGCTGATTCCCGACGGAGAGGGAACAATGCTGAAACTTGAGCACAGGAAAATGAATTACCGGACCACTGTCGGTTTTGCTCCCGGCACTCACACATTCATGGACAGGCTGGAAGCCCACCTTGGCAATCGGCCACTGCCAAACTGGGTGGATCGATGCAGGGAAGTTGCCTCTCTTTATCCATCATCACTGGCTTCCAGGTGAACAAACGGCTGCAAACTCATTCTTCATCTAATTACTGGAGCGAGCGCCTCATCCTTGAGCCTCTGCCCTATTCCTTTTGCCCATGTCACCATCTCCTTCCAGTTCCTGTAGTCGCCAGCAGGCGATGCATTCCTCATCATCTCTGTCTTGAAGAACCGGCGGGAGAAGTATCCAAGATTTTCTGGATCGAAAGCGCCGAAGAATATCCTGTGTTCCCGTGCATTGATCCCGCGCTCTATATCATCAAGGTCAACCGGTCCGGAAACTGCGTGTTCCAGGAGACTCTGGCCCTTGGCATTCACCTGCTTGTAGCCCGTCGGTCCGCTGCTGAAGAGCCAGACAGGCCTTGAAGAAAGTATGCCTCTGTTCAGCGTGATGAACTGTTTCGCCTCCTTTATCCAGTGGCCCACGTACAATGCACTCCCGATCACAAAAGCATCGTATTTCATGCAGTTCAGGGACTCGCGTAC
>DAHXLZ010000278.1 GCA_027365715.1 Methanomassiliicoccales archaeon
GTCACTGCACGAAAGAGGGTTTTATGGGCATGGAATCTTCCTCTACGACGAGTTGATAAGAGTCCCTCTGATAATCAAGCCACCAGCGGGGTGCAGATTGAGTTCTGAGCCAGATCGCACGCAAAGTCTGTGCATGATTTATGATCTCATAAACCGGACATCGGAAGGGGAACCGAATATCGAGATTCCAATGACAGATATTGCATTCTCAGAGTCCTATGGGATTCAACACTCAATGTCTGAAATTTCCACAAAGAACGTTGTGGAATTGGAAAAAGCCAGGAGGTTGCTAGACGTTCCCCGAAAGGCCGTTTATAAAGGACGTTACAAGCTACAGGTGCAGGGGATTGATGGAACGATAGAGGAGTTCACTATGAATGGAAGAGCGCTTATTCCTTCCGAAAACAAACAAATTCTGGGGGAACTGTTGAAGGAGCTGGAATTATTCAAGGGTCAGGAGAAGTTCAATTTACCTAGTTCATAATTATTAAGCAATTCCCGTGTAAACCTCCAAGCCACGTGGCTCATCATTTATTGACAGATGGGCCCGTCGTTAGGGCAGCCACACAGTTCAGCTAGCACGGTGTTCAAATTGCTTGTCGATCACTCAGGCTCGGTTTTGCGAATCCCGATAATATCTGGTGATAACGGAGATCGTCATGTCCAATTTCCATTAATGAAGTTACGCAGCATTACAGCTGGACTTGGTTTCTACTTTGATTGCATTAATAATTGCCTTCATGACAAAGTATGAAGGCTCCGCAGCAGTCATAAACGCAATTGACCTGCTCAGAACAATCTGGAACGAGATAATCAGACAGTTTCCAGTCGTGCCTGAATAGAGGAGGGTAGAGCGCTATTCGACCGTAATGCCATCTTTCCCGGACATAACATCAACAGCACTAGTTGATGATGAGGAGTAAGATGTGGAGAGGGCTGAGTATTTGAAGAAGAAGAAGTCGGGGCTTTTCAAGTGCAAAGAAGGAGGGACGAGCAAACGAGGCCATCAAATATTACTGTAAGAAATTACTTCGCAGAAATTGTCAAATTGTGGACCGCCACGTCCACAGGCATCTCAGTTATGGTTTAGCCATTCCCTATGGTGCTTACAACATCGGCAGCAACAAGCGTTTGTCCGTATAGGCATGTCGCACAACACCGCCGAATTTGACGCTGAGGCGGTGGTGGCAGTGTGGTAAGTAGCACTACACTATCCACATGCTAGGGTCTTCTCCTCTGTATCTATAGCAGCAACGGCAGCAGCAGGGCATGGAAACATCGTCTCTACAAACTATACACTGTAGATAGGGATACCAATCACCGACTGCCATTACCATTCAGGCACGAGCAAAAGGATTAAAATTGAGCAGAGACTCTTCTCAGCCATCCCCATGAACTGGCACCGAATGCCTTGGGAGACATATTGAACAGGCATCAATCCACAGACCATACAAAGAGCAGAAGCTGACTGGAGATGCGTGCAAGACGCGACGCCAGAAATTACGACAATAGCGAGAAATTTTCAGACGTGGAGATGACAATGATCAGACTGTGAACGCATCGGTTTCGCGTCGAATGGAATTACACTATCGGCCATTGTTATTGCGGCGATATAACAAGACAGATACTAAGAAATAATTAACGTCGGGCTCTATGCACAACTCATCTTCTCCTGAGATGTTCTATACGTGAAGCGAAATACGTAATGAACTGGCGACTGACCTCGATCTTCGATCTGTATCTGTTATAACCGTGTTCCTTTAATAATGGAAGTTCGTTCAAGAGCCAAGGGTATTTATCGACGAATCCATCTACATACCGCAACCAATTCATATCGTAAAAATCATGGTGGTAGTGATACAGGCACACAGCATCTAGGTCTATCTTGGCTCCACCATCAATGGCGACATGGCCATTTTTCT
>DAHXLZ010000279.1 GCA_027365715.1 Methanomassiliicoccales archaeon
TACTGCCGGGCGGAATGCCCGCTTACGCCGAAACCTATCGATATGCGGGAGACTACAGGGAGGGGGCAGCCGTGGTTCAGACCGATGACGGCATGCACACGCATATCGACACGGATGGGAAGCTGCTGAACGGGTGCAAATTCCTTGACCTCGGGCCATTTCACAAGGGAATCGCTACGGCGCGTGATTCGAGTGGCTGGTTTCATCTCAACAGAAATGGAAAAGCTGTTTACGAAAGACGCTTTCGCGCTATAGAGCCATATTACAACGGCACTGCGCGGGTGGAACTCTTTTCGGATGCACTTGCCATAATCGACGAAAGAGGCAATACGCAACGGATTCTCAGAGAGGCGCCTAAATTTACATAATTGTGTCTTTCTGACGTGTACGCATTTTGCAGATAACTCTCCAAACGTATTGATTTCTGAAAGCGGGTAACAAAGATGGAATCCGTCATTCCTTCATTGCCCTGTAAGATTGACGTATATATTCCGGCATCATTTTTAATAACGAAAGAATCCTACGGAACTCGACTGTGATGAATAAAGTACTGGTCACCGGTGGTCTGGGATTTATCGGAAGTCACACTGTTGATATGCTCATAAGCAAAGGATACCAAGTGGTTGTCCTAGATAATCTTGAACGACAGGTGCACATGGGGAAGCGCCCAAAGCACAGGAATCCTGATGCACGGTACATTATGGGCGACATACGTTTCAGAAAGCACTGGATAAAGGCGCTGAACGGCGTCGATGCAATAATCCATCTTGCCGGAGCAGTTGGTGTGGGCCAGAGTTTCTGGCAGGCAAGGAAGTATACTGATGTTAACGTCGGCGGAACGGCGACGCTCTTCGAATTACTTATTTCGGACACGCGCATAAGGAAGAGACTAGAGAAGATTGTCGTCGCGTCATCGAAGAGTCTCTATGGCGAAGGCGCATACAGGTGCGACGAGCATGGAACACTCTTTCCGGAACAGAGGCCATTGCCGCAGATGAAAAGGAAGGAATGGGAGGTGAAGTGTCCTGTCTGCGGAAAGGACACAACGCCGGTGGGCATTCCAGAAGAGAAGATGCCGCAGAACTTGAGCCCTTATGCGCTGTCCAAATATTCGACAGAGAGGCTTGCAATGAACTTTTCTTATGCACTGGATATCCCAACGGTTGCGCTGCGTTATTTCAATGTGTACGGACCGAGACAGAGTCTGAGCAATCCGTATACGGGTGTCATCGCCATCTTTCTCTCAAGGATGATGAGCGGCAACAGCCCCTATCTGTTTGAAGACGGCGGACAGCTCAGGGATTACATCTATGTGGGAGATGTTGCGGGCATCAATGTCGCATCCCTGACGAAGGGGCAGGGTGTTTACAATGTCGGAACTGGCAGGGCAACATCCCTGCTGGATATCGTAGGAATGCTCAACAGGGCTGCAGGTCTGGATATAGCACCTAAGATTTCAGGAGAGTTCAGGCCCGGAGACAACAGGCATGACTTTGCAGACAACTCAAGACTCAGGAAAGCTTTTGGCGACATCTCATTCACGGATATGCAGGATGGAATGAAACGGCTCGTCGAATGGAGTGCAGGAGCTCATGTAAATGACCTGTTCGAGAAGGAGGAGAGGGAGAGAAAGAGGTTCCTCAAATCGTGATGCTGCCCACCCTGTCGCAGGAAATTGATGGAAATCGGGTTTAATCTCTTCCCAATGGCGTCTTAATCAATATCACGGAATGAAAAATCAGAGAAGTGATACAGGATGAAAGGAAAAGTGGTTGTTACTGGCGGCGCGGGGTTTGTCGGATCCCATGCGTCGGAATATTTCGCAGACAGGGGATGGACGGTCACTATCATAGACAATATGTCCAGAGGCAGTATGCTGGGGCAGACGGGCATTGATACACCGAAATACAACTGGGATTATCTCTCAAAGAAGCAGGGAATAACTCTTGTCAACGCTTCCGTCACGGAAACAGACAGGATGGAGAAACTTTTATGCGATGCTGATGCTGTCATACACACAGCAGGCCAGGTTGCAGTCACAACATCGCTTGTCGACCCGAGAAAGGATTTCGAGACAAACATGCTGGGCACATTCAATGTGCTGGAAGCTTGCAGGAAGTCAGGACGCAACCCTGCAGTCATATTCTGCTCAACAAACAAGGTGTACGGCGAGAATGTCAATAAGTTGCCGGTACGGCTCAACGGCGACAGGTATGAGTATGCCGAAGAAGCATTCAAACACGGAATACCCGAGAGTTTCAGTATTGATGGATGCGAGCACACACCGTACGGTGCATCGAAGCTTGCAGCAGATCTCTATGTGCAGGAATACTCCCACACATACGGCCTAAGAGCCGCTGTTTTCAGAATGAGCTGCATCTACGGCACAAGGCAGTTCGGGAATGAAGACCAGGGATGGGTGGCGCACTTCATTCTGTCCGCACTCAAAAACAGGAAGATCACAATCTATGGCGATGGAAGACAGGTGCGTGATGTTCTTTTCGTTTCGGACCTGATTGCTGCCTACAATGCCTTTCTGGATTCCAGTCTGAAAGGAGGAGTATTCAACATGGGAGGCGGTTCCAAAAACACACTCTCGCTGCTGGAGCTTGTAGAGCAAATAGGCAAGACGACAGGCAGGAAGCCTGAGGTTGCGTTTGATAAATGGCGTAACGGCGACCAGAAAGTGTATATCTCAGACACACGCCATGCGATACAACAGCTTGGCTGGGCGCCCGAAGTGGATGTTGAAGGCGGACTGCAGCAACTGATCAAGTGGGCTGTGGGCGTCTAACTTTTCCGTCAAGTCTATGTTTGCATTCTTGTGAAAAATCGCGTCGGGGTCACCAAGCAGGAGAAAATAAGACACAGAAGGGCAAGATATCATCACAATGTACGTCGAAGACATAAATCGTACATTATCAATAGCTGTTCATTGAAATCTAACAATATTCATTACCGGCTGCCAGAGCCTGATAATATTTTCCATTCGCGAATTGGTCAGCCCCCTAAATGCTGAGTCCCTATGTGCAATTAATGTCGCAGTATTTAGGGCAGACCATAAGCATCTTCGGCGTTGAGTTTTCAAAATTTCATTATCATCGATATCCTAACTGACTTAAGAATTAAGAGTCTGTTAATTAATAATCGCTCTATTTCTCTTACCTCTTGCCAGCAATATAGAATAATTCCACTCACCATATAAGCTGTCAGGATGCAGGTTTATACTCGACATCTCTGAATCAGATATCTTCCTGCTTTTAGGATACTCTCCATTATTCAGTTCTGCACGTACACGCAGCCCTTCCTGTGTCTTTGTCGCTGCTGTCAAATTCACTATGACGGCCAGGCTGGTCAGCGGCTGACCACGCCAGTTCAATGTGAAGAATGAGAAGAGTCTGTGCTCAATCTTGTTCCACTTGCTCGTGCCGGGTGGAAAGTGGCACACACGGATGGTCATCCCTGTCCTGTTTGCAAAACGCTGAAGTTCCCACTTCCAGAGGCGGGAACGGTAGCTATTGCCGCCGGTATCGGCGGTTATGAGCAGGGAGCGCGCGCGGATAAGCTGGCCATCCCATCCTCTGCCACCACCGCCTTATGGCGCCGACGGCGAAGCATGGCGTATCATGGTCTATGCCGGCGCTCATATCCATCCTGCGTTGCGTGTAAGGTCGTAGACACCGTACGGTATGGCCTTTCCCTTCTCAGGGATGATGAAATCATGTACACGCACCTTCACCGGCATACCCGCCGGTCTCCATTCCTTCCCGCCGTTCCTGAAGTCACCGACGAGTTCCTTCTTCTTCGTGTCGACCGATATGACCAGCTGTCCCTTACTCTGCTGCACCATGACTATTGCGTTGATATATTCAAACTGTGCATTACGATCAGGATGGCGGCTTTCCTCCTTCGTCTTCCCGTTCGCCTGCAGGCTGTAGCCGCTCTCTGCAAGGAGTTTTGCCACAACAGGATAACTCACAACATGTCCGTCAGTGCTGAGTTCGCGTGCGAGAACGCGAACGCTCTTGCATGTCCATCGCAGGGGAGATTCCGGGTCTCACCTTGATCCCGGTTCGACCAGTGTTTCAAGGTCGGACAGCAGCGTGGTGTCTTTGCCGTCAATCCGTTTGCGCCCTCCCCCTTCTCTGCGTATCCTGGATGTTTCACCCGGATGTGTGCTGAGTTCCATGATGCCGCGTGCTATGGTGCTTCTCGCCATGCCCGTGGCCCGATGCACCATCTCGATGCCGCCCCGGCCGATGGATTGTGCCTCGGCGGCGAAGACAAGCCGGCGACTCCGTTCATCCAGGGCAGTCGCTAACGCCGACAATTTCTGATTGAGTGATTCAACGTCCAGATATCACTGGTGACGTTCTGACTAATTATGGCTATTATTTCTTAACAGTCCCTTAGCTGATTGCTCAGAAGATCTTCGTAGAATTTCAAGAATAAGCTGCCACTGACATGAGATGAGTTGGTGGACTCAAATTGTAACCGAGCTCCATCCTTTAAACGATTGAGCAGGTCTCGGTCATCAATAACACATCGAAGGCTATCTGCGACTTGTTCCGGACTAAAGTTATCAATACCGAGTCCTGTAACTCCATCGATGAGAAAATCTCGATAAGCCGGCATGTCTGGAGCGATGATAGGGATTCCGAAAGACAACGCTTCTATTATAGTTAGCCCAGGTTGATCTTTGATGTAACGTAGGACGACGAAAACGTCAGTTTGACTCAATAAGCTGAGAAATTGATCTCTTGATAAGTAGTTGTAAAGCTCCACGTGAAAACCAATTTGCTGGAGACTCTTGACTCGCGCTGCTATAATCCTGGACGGATATCCCACAATTCTGATTTCAAAAAGATCTCGATAATGTTCGGAGAGCGATTGAACACCATCCAATAAAACATGTAGATTGTTCCTTGGTCTATCAAGTTCCCTCTCTGCAAATGTGAAGATGACTCTTTCGGATCTCGACTTTGAAGCACGGTGAAGCACGTCAGCAACATCTCCAATTGGTACTGGTAAATACTTTGTAGGTTTTCCTGTGATATTCCTCCAGTACTCAGCTCCAGCAACTGTTGTCGATATCAAAGCGTCAGCCGATTTGAATCCTCTTAAATCGCCAATTGAAGATTGGGCATCAGCCAATGCGCCGAGAAATAACCAGATTCCATTATAACGGACTTTAGCGTCCTTCAAGGCGTCGACAGGGGATGCAAAGCCCCAACAAGTCGAAATTGTCGGCGCCTTTGTTATACATCTAGGCAAAGTGGACATTGGATAGATGAAATGAAACAAATCGGACTTTGAATCAGGGTGACTCAGATATTTCTTGATCCTACTGCGAATGAACCAATAGGTAGTTTGGACACCTCCCACCCAATCGAGAAAGGTGGGATCTTGTCCTAGTGATACGAACTTGATACCTGGTCGGGCCTCGAAATCGCTAGGACGGTCTCCAAATCCTACTACGGTAACCCCCACGTCATTGTCATCGAGAATCTTAGCAAGTTGAACGTGATATGTACAGATTCCTGAGCCGCTCTTTCTAAAGGGTAATACAGTCACATTTAAGTTCAAGAATGATCCCTCACTAACAAACCACCTAAAAAACACTCATAAAAATCATGACATGAAGTAATAATCAGAATGTAACAGTTCACCTATGTGAAGAGGCTTCCTTATGCCTGAGGAATCTTCGCAATGAACCAGTGGACGTGAAAACCTCCATTATCACCAAATCCCATCCGGGGTTCGCAAAACCGAGCCTGGGCGGCCGACAGTCAATATGCGCATCATGCGCGCTAGAAAGTGTGGCCGCCCTAACGACGGGTCCATCTGTCCATCAAGG
>DAHXLZ010000003.1 GCA_027365715.1 Methanomassiliicoccales archaeon
AGCGCCATCGCATCTCTCTTCCTCTCAAGTCCCCAGTTGTATGCGAAGCGCGCTGTGCCCGCACTCTTAAGCAGCATTGTGCGCTGGTCATTGTTCGGCTTCAGTTCGGTTCTGTATGCACGGTTAATCTGCACTGCCTGCCGCCTCCAGCGCCTTCTTAGCACGGTTCCTGGCTGAACGCCTGCCATAGAGTTTCGCACAGAAGGATGTGAGTACTTCCGTCATGTCCCGCACAAGGTCATCCTTGACTTCTGCAGTGTCTAACACCGTGAGGCGTCTTCCTGCGGCAGACATCGCCGCCTCGATGTACTCCGAGCCAAACAGTGCAAGCCTGTCCCGGTGTTCCACTATGACCTCGCTCACGAGAGGATCCTTCAAGAGCGTCAGGAGACGCTTCCGGTGACCATTCATCCCGGACCCGACTTCCGACACCACCGCCACTACATGCTTGTCCTGCTTTGCCGCGTGCTGAGAGAGACGGTTGCTCTGGCGGTTGAGGTCCGCACGCTGGTCATGTGAAGAGACTCTTGCATACAAGGCAACACCACCTTCATTCTTCGGAGTGGGATAGACGAGAATGGTTCCAGTTGGCATCTGTTCAGACCCCACTGGTAACTGCCCCGCACGGAACCATCGACAGGCGGTCTTGTAGTCTATGCCTTGTTCCCGTGCCCAATCTGCCAACTTCATCCGACATTACATATGCACACATGGTATTACGACCCTCTACAGTTGGCTACCCCACCAGTCTGAAAAAGTAATCCTCAAAGTTTTCTCCTTCGACATTGAAACGGCTGACAACATAACCCGCCTTTGCAAGTTCACTGTTTGCAAGATTCGCCTTTTCAGCATCAGCATTGAGGTTTGTCACGGAAAAATCATTTCCATCCCTGGACACATCCCCATAGGACTGCAGGATGGTGATGAGTTTGCTGTCCGGGTTGCCGACAGTGAGCCTTATGGTCTGCCTGTTGCCGAGATGAGAAAGTTCGTTACGACCCACAATGCCCACGACCTTCCCCGACTTTATTATTGCAATCCGATCGGCCACATTCTCTAGTTCGGAAAGGATATGTGAGGAAAGAAAAATCGCCCTTCCCTCTTTTTTCATCGACAGAATAAGGGCCTTCACATACCTTATCCCCTCAGGGTCCAGTCCGTTCAGTGTTTCATCGAGCAGCAGGTTGCGCGGATCTGACAGGAGGGCTGATGCCAGTGAAAATCTTTTCTTAATGCCCTGGGAGTAAGTCTTCAACTTCTTCCCGGTGTGTTCTGCGAGGCCTGTTGCTTTCAGCAGTAACTCGATCCTGTCTTCCAGATCCTTTTTATTAATGGTATAGAATCTGCCATAATAATTCAAAAGACCGATCGGTTTCGCATTTGGTTCGAAGTTCGGAAATTCCGGTACCCAGCCTATGTTGCAGGAAGCCCTCTTCTTGTCACTCACTATGTCGTGGCCGTCTATCTCTGCCGTACCGCTTGATGGAAAAATTATGCCTGCACAGATTCTGATTGCCGTTGTCTTGCCGGCACCATTCAGTCCGGCAAAGCCCACTATTTCGCCGTCGTTAACTTCCAGGTTCAGCGAATCTACAGCCGCTGTCTTCACGCCCGGAAAAAACTTCGTGAGGGTCTTTATGTGCATCAAAGCTATACCGTCTCTGCAACTTTCCCGCCTGCTGGAACAGCCGGAACGTGCTATAAATGTTGCTACGGACGTTTGATGTAATGGCAGAAGGCAGATGTCTTTTCCGATTTCAGTTGGTCCGATAAGGTTGAATTCGTCAGCGGCGGGGAAGCTCACCTCTATCCGGAAAAAGGATCAAGGAATGGATGTTATCGAGGGCGTGTCCGCTTATTGTATGCGCAGTTTCACATCTCCTTTTCGAAATCAAGGACCGTTGAAAAAATGACAGCATGGAGGTTTTCATTTCCAGACGCTGTCTCAAGCTTCCATACATCTCTGATTGCTGCAATCTTGTGTCTCACTTTCGCAATCTCATTTCCGGACCCGTCTACCATCCTGTATTTTCTTCTGATGACATTGCCCTTTGTTGCAATCATTATCTGGCCGGACTTCGGATCCAGCCAGTTTGCTCTGATTCCGCCAATGAGGAAAGTGCGTTTCAGATCTATGATGCCGATGCGTTCACCTGTTTCAGGCTCTGCAACATCAAACCTCGCCTTCCATGAACCGCCACTTTTCCTGATTTCCAGTGCTGTCTGGTCCTCTTTGTCACTGACTGTGTAAGTGTAGTTCATCATTCTACCGGCCCATTTGCCGGCATAATTCGACACAATGGCGCCTCCAACATTGGAACCCCAGTTCAGTCTGACATAACACAGAGGATTGTGTGATTTATCCATAATGGTGTAGTTCTTGCCCAGCGAGATAATTTTCTTTTTCATCAGCAGTTCTCTGTTTCCCTTCAGACTACTGGTAACGTTTTCCAGGGCATTTTTCGACATACGGCCATATCCGCCCGGGGCATAATATAATTCCTCGTGACTTCTCAGGTTTTCGCGGAAGGGAATGCCGGATACAGAAATGCATTCAGTCATCTATCACCGATTTATACGGCGTCGCATTACTTGATCTTTCCGCGATGATTTACGGCAGATCTGTTTTCCTCCTCCATGATAATCTGCACCAGCTTATCTCTTGATTTTACACCTTTGACAATGGCTATTTTTGACTTTCGCACACTGAAGTAATCGGACAGAATCGCTATAAGTCTCTTGTTTGCGCGACCTTCGGCTGCCTTTTCGTCAACTCTCACTTCGAAGACTGTGTCGCTGACCTTCTCTATCCCGGCTTCCCTGGCGTTTGGAGTCACGTGAACTTTTACAATCATCACCGGCTTGTTGGATGTGCCTGTCTATAAATGTTGCGTGGCTGCGAATCGTTCGGTTTTATGTCTTGAACGGACAGACGGTTTACAGTTCAGTTTGCACATTCAATAGCCCGATTGCTTCGAACTCTTTTCCTGCAGGCTGTTAATTGATTTGCTTGAGCTGGACTTCCCGCACTCACCAGAGAACAACGCATGCAGTCTTTTGAGCGACGCAACCAGTCAGCGTACTGACGACACCTGACCGGGCCGGTGCATCATCAATAACGGTTCATAATGTGGTGACAATACGCCGTTCTGCGACCATTTTCAAAAACGCCAATATTGTATTGCCGCAATCGGCTTTGTGTATGCTTTTCACCTTGCTATGTATCCCACGTCCAGCACTAATTCTGAGCCGGTCATGAAGTTGGATTCATCGGAGAGAAGAAAGATAATGCCGTCCGCAATTTCATCACTTCTTCCAACTCTTCCGATTGGATGAATGGAAGCAATCTGCTCATACACGGCGTTCCTGTTTCCGAGACCATCGGCAAAATTCTGAACCATCGGTGTGCCGATAAAACCAAGGTGGATGGAATTTATCCGAATGCCGGCTCTGGCGTAAATCAGCGCATCACTTTTGGTCATCAGCTTCACAGCACCTTTGGAAGCGTGGTATGGTGGAACATCCACACCTCCAACCAGAGCGTAAATCGAAGAGAAGTTGACAGTAGACCTCTCTTCAGGTTCATCATAAACGGTACAGCATGCTTGGTGCAGAAAAAACGCCCTTCACGTTGACAGCAAATACTCCGTCCCGCTCAGCCTCTTCAATCAGGCGTGCAGGTTTATTCACTACTGAAATTCCTGCATTGCTGACCAGACCGTATATGGGTCCAGGTTCGGCCACAATCTTTACAAAGTTCTCCTTCACTTCCTTTTCATCGGCTACGTTGATGTGGTAATATTTGCCTGTACCACCATTGCAGGTTATTTCCTGGGCGACTTTCAATCCTTCATCATCCTCGACGTCCCGCACAGCAACTTTGGCACCTTCTGAAGCGGCTTTCAACGCAGCTGCTTTTCTGATACTCATTGCCCCCCAGGTTACTGTAACAATTCTATCCTTCAGCCTGTTCACTCACACCACTTTCCTAAGTTTTGTGAATCCGTTTGCAGTACATATTATCGCATGTCCCAGTTGCTCTGTGCCAGAGTGCTGTGCTCACGCTCTATTGTTTTCCACCGCATCTCTCGGATGACATCCGCTGGTTTTCCAGTGCCGGTTGCGCTGTCTGGAGGTGCGGCAGAAACGCTGCAGCATCATAATTCCATTCGCATCTGTTGATGCCGGGTGTCTGCACAGATTGCTTCATCAACGGTTCGGCTTAATTCAAATATGTCGCTGTTTATGTGATGGTGCATGGCAGTGAAAAACTATAATCTGTCCATTGTCTTTGAAGCGCCGTTGATCTTCGTTTATCAATGGTGTACCGATTATAGAGAGGATGATAACAAAATCACTGGCAGCAATACTGTACGACACTTCATTGAGAGAACCGCAAAGAAGGTTGTCTGGATCAATCACGGAGTGAAGGATGGTAAGGATGTGGAGAACGTCAGAATTGTCAATCTCCGCCCTCCGAATAGGTGGAATGTAGAAGGTATGGGCGAGCGATACAACATAGAAGGCAAATATTCATTAAAATCGGCAGGAAGAAACAGGACTCGCCTGCTAATGAGTTTTAGGATTCACTACAAGGCAGGACCTGCCGAAGAAAAGAAAACATGGGGAAAAGAGCTTAACCTTGAATGGAGTAAGTACAAGGCTGCACTCGAACGCGACTATCATATCAGCAAAAGTATAAAGTAAGTGCATCAGAAGCGTGAAAGAGATGATGGATCGGATCGATGGTACGTTTTAATAGAATGTTGTAACGATCTATCGTCAACTCTCACTCTTCCACTTCACCGTCAAATTATCGTATATGGTGCTTTGCAATAATTCGGCAGGAATCACATTAACGTTCACC
>DAHXLZ010000151.1 GCA_027365715.1 Methanomassiliicoccales archaeon
GCCTTCTGATCAAATGTGTCACCTCTCCCGTACGTGGAGAGTTTCGATTCGTATTTCGAATATTCTGAAACAGTGCCTGAAACAGTGGACTTTCCCTTGAACAGAGTGACCTTAACTTCTCCGGTTACAAACTCCTGCGTACTGTCGAGAAATGCCTGAATTGCCGTTCTGAGCTCGGTAAACCACATGCCGTTGTAGATGAGCTCCGAGAACCTGGCCTCAATCAGCGGTTTGAAGAGGATGACATCTCTTGACAGCACAAGACTCTCGAGAGCCTTATGCGCCTGGAGTATCACGGTGGCGGCAGGGCATTCATAATTCTCCCTCGACTTGATCCCCACAAATCTGTCCTCGACGTGGTCTATTCTGCCAACGCCGTTCTGGCCCGCGATAGCGCTTACCTCCCTTATCAGCGCGGGCAGTTTCATTTTCCTGCCGTTGAGCGAAACGGGTATCCCCTTCCTGAAGCCAAGTGTGATCCTGGTCGGAGTGTCTGGCCAGAGATCCTGATGTGACGTCCATTCGTATATTTCCTCAGGCGGCTCGACTGAAGGGTCCTCCAGCTCTCCACCCTCGATGCTTCTTCCCCAGAGATTTTCATCAGTGCTGAATCGCGAAGGCTGTGACTTTTTAAGCTGTATACCGTATCTGCGGGCATATTCGATTTCATCCTCCCGGTTCATATTCCACTCACGGATCGGTGCTATGACCTTCAGAGAAGGATCAAGAGCGGCAAATGTGAATTCAAAGCGCACCTGGTCGTTTCCTTTGCCCGTGCAGCCGTGCGCAACGTAACGTGCACCGAACTTCTTGGCAACTTCGGCAATCTTTGCTGCAATCAGTGGTCTGGCCAGAGCGGTGCTCAGCGGATATTTGCCCTCATAAAGAGCATTCGCCTTTATTGCCGGATTAAGGTAGTCGTCTGCAAATTCATCTTTCGCATCTATTACAAGCGCATCGATTGCACCGTTAGCCAGTGCCCTTTGAGAGCCTTCATTCATATCCTCTTTCTGTCCAACGTCTACTGAAACTGTGACAACATCAACGGAATACTTTTCCTTTATCCATCTGATCGCCACACTGGTATCCAATCCGCCTGAATATGCCAGGATGGCGATTTGACTTTCCTTTGCGGGTTTCAACTGATGCACCTTGAAGCGCATCTTCTGTCCTGCGGTTAATCATGATGTAAACTGTACGACTAAATTCAGACAGAGAGTCTGAAAAGTGAC
This sequence comes from Methanomassiliicoccales archaeon, assembly GCA_027365715.1. The sequence continues at coordinate 1,233 of DAHXLZ010000151.1, forward strand.
AAAACCGGATCTCAACTTACCAGCCGGCTGAGGATGTTGTAAGCCCTGAGCATGTCAGGTTCACCGACGACAAAGGTGGTTTCTGTGTTGCAACTCACCACTTCCAGGCAGTTAATGCCCTCTTCAGCCAGTGCAGATGAAAAGCGTACCAGGACGCCGGATGTGCCTATGATGGATTCCGGGCTCTGGACTGTGATTTCACTGAGCCTGTGCATTATGCTTGATATGAGATCCCTGTCAAGAATTGCAACTGTTTCGTCTACCATCTCCTCTTCGAGAATTATCGTCAGCAGCTTGCTTCCCTGCTGAACTGTGAACATACTGTTGTTTCTTGCAAGAGCATTCTGCTGAATACGCTGAAGCGCCTGGAGCGTCCTCGGTTCATTCCTGGCCGCAATAATGGAAACTTTTGATTTCATCCTCACCCGACTGTTCCTGATTGTATTCAGTATGTCCAATTCGCGCGTCTTCCGGTTGTGAATATCCTGCTGGAACCTCCTGCAGGCAACCATGACCGCCTCCTCGTTCCTGGCTCCGGTTTCCTCCATTATCTTTCTGGCGAGCGCTGAAAAATTCACGACATCATACGCCAGGCAATCCATTATGCTGGGATGCTGACTTATGTAATCCCTTGTTATCTCTGCTGAAGTTTTCTCGGTCAATGCAGTATCGCTGCGTTGTATGATGTCACCCATTAAAAAGGTAACCTGAGTGTATCACTGCGTGAAACCGGAATTATCTGACGGACAGTGAACACCTCATCAGCGGCCCGTTCACTGAGATGCGGAAGTAAATGCTCCGATCATAGACACGAGGGCCGAGATATCGTCGTCGGTAACTACCAGCGGCGGCAGCAATCGTAACACCGAATCGTGTGCAACATTTACCAGAAAACCCCTTTCAAATGCGAATTCCGCGAGTTTCTTTGCATATTCCGCATTCAGCTGCGCACCTATCATCAGTCCCTTACCGCGTACACCGGCAAAATAGGGTCGGCCTGCAAACAGTTCGGCCAGGGAGGAAGAGAGATGTACACCTTTCTTCACGACGGATTCCAGGAAACCTTCTGTTTCGACAATTTCCAGTGTGGCTAATGCGGCTGCACTCGCCAGCGGGTTACCTCCGAATGTGGAACCGTGGTCGCCGGGGGCGATCTTCCCGGCAACTTCTGCAGTCAGAATGGTGGCACCAACAGGGACTCCCCCTGCAAGTCCTTTTGCCACAGTGACTATATCAGGAATACATCCCTTTTCCCACTGATGGGCAAACATCTTGCCGGTTCTTCCCATCCCTGTCTGAACTTCATCCATGATGAGAAGTGAGCCGTTTGCGTGAACTGCTTCGCTCACTTCGCTGAGGAATCCTTCCGGTGGCGTGACGACGCCTCCCTCCCCCTGAATTGGTTCGATTATTACGGCAGCAACATCTGCGTCAAGTCTGGACTTGAGAGAATCCATGGAACCGTAATCGAAAAATTCCACACCGGGATAAATCAGCGGTTCGAAACCCTTCCAGTACTTAGGCTGACCTGTAACTGACAGGGCCATGAGTGTTCTGCCGTGAAATGAGTTATGAGCTGCAAGGAACTTCTTTCTCCCTGTCGCTTTGACTGCAAACTTCAGTGCCGCCTCATTTGCCTCTGTACCGCTGTTGCAGAAGAATGATTTCATCTGCCTTCCTCTGAATGTCTTTGCGAGCCTTGAGGCAAGTTTCGACTGGTTTTCCACCTCATAGAGGTTGGACGTGTGAATGAGATTACTCGCCTGATTGCATATTGCGGCAACAAGTTTGGGGTTGCCATGACCCACAATGTTGACTGCAATGCCGCCGACAAAGTCGACATATTCCTTCCCTGCGGAATCCCACAATCTTGCTCCTTTTCCACGCACGAAGGAGACATTCTGTCTCCTGTAAACCTGCAGGAGATCCCCGTCCCTCTGATGCTCTGAATGAGCTGTTTCAAACCCGTATTTCTGTGCCATTTAAAATTCCCTCCCTGAAAAATGCAGACAGGCTGTCGGGCCTGCTGCCGTCCATTATGCAGACTCTGCCGACACCGGAAAGTGCCGCACTGCTGGCAGACATGACCTTGGGCATCATTCCCTCCCTGATTTGCCCATTCGCCAGCAGAGGGCTGATTTCATCACACCGTATGCTCTTCAGCACATTTGAATTGGCCATTATGCCCGGAACGTCGGTCATCAGAAGCAGTGCCGTTGCGCCAACGGCTGATGCAATTGACGATGCGACTTCATCTGCATTCACATTGTATAGCACACCCGAATTATCAGTGCTTAGCGGATATATGACTGGAAGCGCATTTCTGCTGAAGAGTGCGTCAATGATGCTGCGGTCAACAGATGTAATCTCACCAACCAGTCCCAGGTCCTGTCCACCGGATAAGCGCGGCCGGCGCCTGCAAAGTACCATTCCTCCGGCAAATGCCGGAAGAGGCACTGCAGCGATGCCGCGGCCCATCAGTGAAAGAGCAATCTCAAAGGATTTCTTTGAAAGGGACATCTGCACGGCCTCGAGCACTTCAGGCGTTGTGACGCGAAGACCGTCCACCTTTTGAGTTTCGATAGAAAGCCGCCTGCAGAGTGTATCGATCTCCTTGCCTCCACCGTTAACCATAATGATGCCGCGGCCTTCTGCCCATCCATCGCCGACTGCAGCGGCGAGATCGTTCATGGCGCGCTCTGATTGTACTGCACCTCCACCCAGCTTTATGACAGTAATGTCTCTCTTCCTAAGTTGTGTATGCGGAGTTAATCCTGACATAACCATAGCTCATATCACATCCCAGCGCGATCGCGCTTCCTTTTCCCTTATGTAAATCGATTGTGAATTTCACTTCTCTCTTTTTCATGAGACCCGCAACCTTCCTGTTCCCTTCCCTGACCATGCCCGATGAAATTACAGCGCACTCCTTCCGTTCGCCTATCCAGACATCGAGTTTTGAAAAATCGATGTCAGAACCGGAATTACCAAGCGCTGATGCAATCCTGCCGACATTCGGGTCACCGCCGAATACAGCGCATTTCACCAGGCTGGATGTCACAACCGCCTTTGCGGCCATCCTTGCCTGCTGCGCATTCCTTGCACCCCTGACCTCAACGGTCAGCAGCCTTGTCTCCCCTTCACCATCCAGAGCCACCAGGCGTGCAAGATGACTCAGGACATAGCTGAAAGCCTCCTCAAACATCGGGTCGTTGCGAACCGAAGGGCCTCCGGCAGAACCGTTAGACAGGACAAGGACGGTATCATTCGTGCTCTGATCGCCATCAATGGAAACCATGTTGAACGTGTCTTCGATATACATCTCCAGACACCTCTGCAAATAGGCTCTGGACACGGGTGCGTCTGTTGTCACAAATGTGAGTGTGGTTGCATGCAGGCCCTTCATATTCGGGGCTATCATACCGGAGCCTTTCGTCATACCTCCTATCTTTATCCTCCTTCCATCTGCCAGTGTCTGCTCGACTGCCACCTCCTTTCTCACTTTATCGGTCGTCATTATGGCATCTGCCGCCATTGATCCTGCAGACAGGGAATCTGACAGAGAGGCGACAGCTCCTTTTATGCCTGCAAACACCTTCTTCATTGGAAGAAGCTGACCTATTACCCCAGTCGAGCAGACAGCCACCCTCTTTACCGGTATTCCAAGAAGCTCTGCAGTGTACGCAGACATCGCCTTCGCATCCCTCGACCCTTTGCTGCCTGTCAGCGCATTGGCATTTCCGCTGTTGATGACAGCACCGTTGAGTCTTCCTCCTCCAGTCGAGAGAATCTCAGCTGTGACGGCAACCGGTGCTGCCTTGAGCCTGTTTGATGTGAAAACTGCGGCAGAATTGCATACCTTCTTTGACAGCAGTATCGCAATGTCGTTCTTTCCTGATTTTCTCAAACCACCTTTTCCTGCAGAAGCATAGAATCCTACGGGAGCCGTAACTCCCCCGCCTATTATCTTCAATTCTATCGACCCACACCGGTTGGTCCCATGCGCAGTCCTGATGTCTCTGGCATGTTCAGCATTATGTTGGCGTTCTGAACCGCCTGGCCGCTGGCTCCCTTCATCAAATTGTCTATGAACACAATGAGTATTGTGCCGTCGCCGGCATCTCTGACGTCTATCAGACAATAGTTCGAGCCGCTTACCATATTCATGCTTCCTTCCACGCCCGCGCGGACGAACGGTGAGCCGGAATAGAATGAGACAAGCCTCTTTCTCACTTCCGATGATTCTGTGCCGGGCAAATAGATGGTCTCTTCTATTCCCCTTACGACAGGAACGAGGTGTGGAACGAATGTAAGGCTGACTTTACGGCCGGCAGCCTCATCCAGCAAGCACCTGATTTCAGGAATGTGCCTGTGCCTGTTGATATTATACGGTACTATGTTCTCTGCAATTTCTGAATGGTGTGTGAATTGTGATGGTTCCTTTCCGGCACCCGAAGTACCGCTTTTCGCATCCACAATAACCGGGCCCGAAATCAAATCTGCCACGGGGACGAGAGAAAGCAGAGCTGCAGTGGGGTAACAGCCGGGATTGGCAACGATGCCCGCCTCCGAGATCATCCGTTTGTTTATTTCAGGCAGTCCGTAAATGCTGTTTTCAAGATTGACTGCATCCAGGTGCTGCATTGAATATGTCTTTTCGAAGAGTGAGGCAGGGTGAAGCCTGTAATCAGGACCCAGATCCACTACTCTCACACCGGCGTCGATGAGTTTCGGCACAAGCTTCATGCTTGCTCCGGCAGGCATACAGAGGAATGCGATTTCAATACCATCTGCATCTCTGAAGTCATCTCTGCCTGATATGATCACATCGCTGGAAATCCACGGATACACGCTCTTTAGCTCTGTTCCGGCAAGGCTGCCTGACTGTGCATACGACAGTTCGAGGCCCGGGTGTCCTGCTATAATCCGCAACAGTTCACTTCCGGCATATCCACCGATACCGAACACACCGGCCCTTCTTGCTTCGGTTATGTGCATTTAAAAGCGCAGCTAGAAGCGATGACATATTTCCTCTGTCCCATTCTATACACTATTTAACAGCAAATGTCTCTGCTGTGACAATACAGGAC
>DAHXLZ010000152.1 GCA_027365715.1 Methanomassiliicoccales archaeon
TTGCCGCTGCCATTTCAGACGCATCATTCGGTGAATTCAGAAGGCAGCTTGAATACAAAGCCGGATGGTACGGATCACGCATAGTCGTCGCCGACAGGTTCTATCCGTCAAGCAGGACATGCTCCGCCTGCGGGCACGTCAGACAGGAACTGAAACTGTCTGAGCGTGTATTCGAGTGCGAGATGTGCAACTCGAGGATTGATCGCGACCTCAACGCCGCGATCAATCTGTCAGGGCTCGCCGCCAGTCCGGCGGAGAGTTTAAACGCCTGTTTGAGGCGGGAGGTTACAGAGCTGTGTCCTCAGTGCCCGCCTGTGATTCAGGAAATGAACGCCATATCCCACGGGATAAATGGGTAAGTTTCGTGGAACGGAATGTGCCGGAGATTGATTGCCAGGAGTGCCCCTGCATCTCACCGAAGGTACAGGCTGATGGTGAGTATGACAAGTACCCAGAGTGTTATGACTACATACTTGGTGTTCTTTTCCTTGGCGAGGAAATACACCCATGATGAAAGAACCCTGATGTATGGCGTGAGCATCAGTATGATTATTCCAAGCGAGAGGATGCCAAACCATGAATCATGGCCCGAGAGTACAGCGCCGGTAGCACTTGAAACGTATGCGGCGAAGCTTGATACGTGCACAATCTGATTAATTTCCAGACTGTGATTCTGAATGTAAAAATCAATGACGCCCGCAGAGGTTACGATCATTGCGATCAGAACGCCGTACATTAAGACGTAGCTCAGTGCGGCCTCGAGATCAAGCCCTTTCCTGTGCTTGATTTCGTTCACTTCTTCCTCGATTTTTGCTATTGCTGTGCTGTCAGCAGGGAATGAGATGACTATATCTCCATCCGTAGTGAATCTGCTGTCCAGTTCCATAGATGTTTTTCCCTTCATGGCAGAACACCCGCACCCCTGAGTATCATCTCAATAGCAAGTCCCAGCAATATGAAGAGAAACATGTACCTGACCTGGACATTTCTCAGCTTAACCAGTATCTTTGTTCCGAGAAATGCGCCGGCCGTAACACCGATCATGACAGGGGCGACGATACCTACGTTCACAAGCCCGGCAGCAATGAAGACACTGCTGCCGGCAAGGGCGGTGACACCGATTATGAAGTTGCTTGTTGTTGTCGACACCTTTCCGGACATGTTCATTATTAAATCCATAACAGTGACTTTGAGGGCCCCTGCTCCGATGCCCAGCAGCCCTGCGAGCATGCCAACGCCAAACATCGCCGAGCCGCCCTCCAGCGCGTGGGTTGACTTGTAGTATATCCACTTCCTGCTGACCTTATCGAAATAGACGCCATGAAGATTGAGCCACTTCGATGCTTTGTCCTGCTTCTCAACATAAGGCAGTTCAGATGCTCTTTTGACTGTCAGGAGCTGCCACCAGGATATCAGCAGGACAGCGGCGAAAGTGAAAAAGAGGATGAAATCATACCGCGAAGGAAGTATGACGGCGATTGTGGCACCGATGACAGCGCCCGGAACAGTGAACATTTCAAGGTACATTCCTATTCTGACATTTGAAAGACGATCGCGGACATATGCAGATGCTGAGCCGCTCGAAGTCGCTATCGTTGACATTATGCTGGCCGCAATTGCATATTTGATTGGTATGCCAATCAGCGTAAGCACAGGAATGAGGATGATCCCGCCGCCAATTCCAGTCATTGCGCCAAGTATGCCAGCCGGGAAGGCGATTGCAAGAAGATACAGGAAATTTGGTAGCATGTTTATTGCCTGACCATGTTTATAAACTATAGAAAATGGTGACAATATATAACCTTTAACGCTGACTGATAAAATTTCCTGGTGCTTTTCCCGTTTCACGGAATGCAGTTGTCAGATGAATTTGTACTCAACCTGGCGTACCGCGGCCAAGCCTCTCCGTTATAATGCCATAATACCGTTCGTCTATTTCCGCAGAAATGTATTTCCTTCCCATATCACGGCAGCACTCTATCTCAGAGCCGCTGCCGCCGAACAGTATCAGGACGGTGTCGCCAGCACCGGTGCATGCGCCGATGAGCATTGCAGAGAGTTTTTGCGGTATCTGGCATGCGTGCGCCGTCTTTTCCCTGCTCACGTTCTTCACAAGGTCGTAGTAGAACCAGTCATAAGGCATCCTCCCCTTTGATCCGTTTTTCAGATTCTGCTTTATCCTCCTGTCAGTGGGATTCTTGTACGGCTGGGCAACGGCATCCTTGAAGAATCTGTTGTCTTTTGTCTTCCTGCAGTGCAGTATGCTCCTGTGCGCCGTCGTAAAATGGCGTGGACTCTGGCCCACATTCGTATTGTATACCCACGAATAGTCGTGAACTTCATAGCACAGTTCATCAAGGCACTTTACACGCAGATATGCATTCTGCTTCGGATAATTTATGAAGAATGCATTTCCGCTGTCCTTCAGGACACGCATGGATTCTCTTGCAATTCTGCAATACCAGTCGATGTACGAGGCGAAGCTCATACGGTAGGAGATGCCGCCATAGCTTACACCAACGTTGTAGTCTGGATCCCCGTACACCATATCGACAGAGCCGTCCGGAAGCATTTTCAGCAGATCAAGAACATCTGTCCTGAAAACTCTGTCAAGCAGTTCAGGCGGTATGCCTTCGGCGCTCATCGGTCGTCAATGAAGGCGGTGAACTTTAATCATTGCCATACATATTCATCAGGCTGCATGAATGCAAAATTAGAAATCGGCGTCTGACTTTGCAATCTGCAAAAAAAGGAACGGTGGATACTTTGCAAATCCTTATGGCGATAGAACTGAACAGCAGGATGAAGGATGAGATAGAGCGAACGGCGGCCGGGACCGGAATAGTTACTGTTTACGGGGATAAATTTACCGATGAGGAGATGGCCGGCTTTGATGCCATGCTCCTTGGATTCGGAAAGAGGGGAATGCTTGAGGATGCCGCAGCCAGGGGTAAGAACCTCAGACTCATACAGACGCAATCCGCCGGCGTTGATTACATCCGTTTCTCATCAATACCTGAGAGAATAATGGTCTGCAGCAATGCGGGTGCGTTTGCTGAGCCGATGGCGGAGCACACGTTCGCCATGATCCTTTCTCTTGCCAAGAACATCAAGGCGAATGAGAGTATTATGCACAGCGGGGTATTCAACAACAGATCGCGCGGCATGGAAATAAAGGGCAGCATTCTGGGCGTATTCGGATACGGAGGCACAGGCAGGGAAGTGGCGAAGATTGGAAGGGCGCTGGGTATGCGCATCTACGCCGTATCAAGACGGAGACCTGAAGGAGAGCACATCGACTTCTACGGAACGCCGGATGAGCTTGACCGCATGCTGGAAAAAGCCGATGCCGTCGTCATATCTGTTCCGCTTACAAAATCTACGAACGGCCTGTTCGACAGAAGTAAGCTGGAAATTATGAAGAAGACCGCAATACTCATAAACGTTGCAAGGGGCGCCATTGTTGTGGAGGATGACCTCTACACTCACCTTAAGGCGAATCCATCTTTCAAGGCAGGCATAGACACATGGTGGGATGAGCCGCCGAACGGTTCGAAATTCACGCCGAAGCATGACTTTCTGTCGATGCCCAATTTTATCGGCTCACCTCACAATTCCGGTGTCGTGGAAGGAATGAGCCGGCGGTCAGTACTGAAGGCATTTGAGAATATTGTCAGGTATGCGGGCGGGAAAGAGCCTCTGAACAAAGTGAACAGAGCAGATTATTCGTGAATGTCCGGAACTGCAGAAAACGCTGAAAAAAGCATCTTGTTTATTAGTGAATTCCATTCTCCATCCCCATATGGATGAACATCATGCCAAACTGGTTGAGATGAGGAAGAGTATGTTCGCCACTCTGAAGAATGAGGGTTTCCACACGGTAGCTGCACTCATTGAGGGAGAGACTGAACCCGGAAAGATCAATGGTGTGCAGCCTGACCTCATAGGTTTCAATGAAAAGGGGATTGGTGTCGCCGTTCAGGTCGAGACATGCGAAACAGTAAGAACGCTGGAAGCCGAGGAACGGCTTGCCTCACTGGTCATGGTGCAGGCAGAGGGGCATGAATACAGGCTCCTTGTGCCTACAGAATGCATGGATCCGACAGTTGAATGGATAAAGAAACTCGGCCTTGACGAAGACGTGGTCTGGGAATATTTCTGAAAGTGCATGAGCCTATTCCTTCCCGTCTGAGAATTCGGAGGCCAGCTCTTCGGACACATATTTGCGCATAGCGAAAGGATTGAATGAATCTGCGATAACCCTGATCTCATCAATGCTTACCATTTTTGTCACAAGACAGACACCCGTGTAAACTGCGCCACCCAGCCCGGCAAAGAGCAGAACATCATACCATTCCCAGCCAAGAAGAGGCAGGAAAGAGGTCAGCGGATAGATGAGCGCATAAACCAGTATTGCTACCATGATGAATATAACAATCCTGCTGCTGAAACCGGTTTGGGCCAGCTTGTTTGCGTGACGATGCGAGAGATAATAAGTGAGCATTGCACCTGCAAGCAGCCCAACCGCAGCGCCGCCTGCGTTCAGTCCCAGAAGGGTTAAGCCGAAGATCGATTTCGGTATTGCCACAACCATAACAGCAATAGAGAACAGTGTGCCTGCAATGGAAATACGGCCAAGCGTCACGGGCCTGTTCATTCCGCCGATTGCACTATTTTTCGGGCCCGATATTCCACTCACATACAGCCATATTGCAAGAATGCCCAGCGTCTGGGAGGCGCCGAGAAATGCATTGGACATTATCACATGAAGTATGCCGGCCGGATAGATCAGCAGGAATGCGGATATAGGCGCGAGAACAAAAGACAGGAAATGTTCAGAAACCAGGGTACTGTTCTTAATCTCGGCCATGCTGCCGCGACTGTGCAGTTCGGATATCCTGGGAAAGATCAGGCCCGAGACGCTGGCACTGAGTACCACAAATACCGAGGTTATCCTGAAACCGGCATAGAACAGACCTGCAACCTGCAGGTGCCAGAAGAGCTCCACGATTACGACCGAAAGGCTCACAGGAAGCATGCCTATGAGCGATGGCAGAAGCAGAGGGTCTGCAAATTTTCTGTATTCCCTGAGCAGTGACCTGCCTGGCCTGCGGACCGGATATCCCCTGAAATAGTAAAATGTCACGGCTGCGGAGGCTATGCCTCCGAAGAAGTAAGCCCATATTACGTCTATCGCCGAAAGGTTTGAGAACACGATGAACACTATTGCGGCAACCCGGACGATGTGACCGGCAAGTGTGCCAATCTGTGCCTTCGCCACTTCCCTCCTTGCACCGAATGTGGTTGCCGGCACGACAGCAAACCCGGTGATTATCGTGTAGCCAAGCATTATCCATATTCCCTGAAGCTCCAGAGGTGTCTCGAATCCATGATGCAGCAGGATGACCCAGAACAATATGGATGCGAAAACAATCAGCGTCATCAGGACTGTGAGGACCGCCGTAATCAGCAGCATTGCGCCATTACACTCGCCAATATCCGCGCCTTCGGACACTTTCTTCACATGGGCCGTTCCGAAACCTAGCCTGCCCACAGGCAGGAAGATGCCCACATAACTCACACTGAATCCAATCAGACCGATGGTAAACTCAGCTGCAGGCATGAACCGCGATATCACGAAAATGCCGGCATACGCAACTACGGCACCCAATAGATTGATGAGTGTTGAGAACAGCGATTTCCTGGCGAGCGATTCAGCTATACGCGACATGCCGGTGTTCGATATGCAGGTAATTCAATCAGCTTTCTATTTTACGGGTGTGAGAGGCAGGAGCCACTGGAGGGAATTGAACCCTCGGCCTACGCCTCATTGTGCGAATGATACCAAGGCGTCGCTATTTAGTGGCGCAGTCTGCGCTACCACTAAGCTCCAGTGGCCCGATAGCCCACAAACTGGAACAGGGTATTAAATTTTCGTCAGCGGTCAGGTGAGAGTTGAATACGATCCTCGATTTACTGTTGTACTGGATGGCGGCCTGATTGAAGGAAAAGAATTCGATGACTTCACTTGATGTGCTCCTGCTGCAGAGGGAGCTCTCAAAACTCGAGGGAGCATATGCGGAGAAGGCATTCGGCGGCAAGCCCTTCTCGATCAGGTTCAACGCACCGGCCATGAAACTGGAGCTGGTGCTTGCCGGAGACCTCTTCCTTTTCCTGACCGGGAGGCTGGAAAAGCAGGAGGGCGCAGCAGTGGGCGAGTTCTCAGCTGCGGTTCGCAGAAAATTCGACAACTCGCGCGTCACAGGTGTTAGACAGGAAGGGTTTGACAGGCTCATCAGAATCAGTTTTTCGAGACCGGAGAACTCGGAGATTGTCTTCGAGCTGATGGGCCGCGGAAATGTACTCATTTTAGAGTCGGGAAAAATCACGGCGGCAATGAGATACGAGCGCAGAGGCAGCACGGAGGTAAAGCAGGGAAACGTGTACGAGCGCCCCGGGCTGAGATTTGATGCGCGGGAGGCCACAGTCGGGGAATTCAGGGACGCTCTTCTCTCATCCAGGGGGGACACTGTGAGGTCCCTTGCCACAGTACTGGGTCTTGGCCCCGATTTCGCAGAAGAGGTGTGCGCGAGGACGGGTGTGGAAAGGGGAACAAAGCCTTCTGCACTTGCTGATGCGCAGATAAGAGCAATGAAAGAGGCAATAGATGCGGTGATAATTGAAACAACTGAGAAGCCGCGGCCCGCTGTCTACTATTCCGAAGGCTATGCAGTGCAGTTCACACCGGTTCCGTTCACAGTATTTGCCGGCCTGGAGATGAAGGAATTTTCCTCGATCAGCGAAGCCATGCTGCACTTCATTGACCGGAGGAAGGGAGAGCAGAAGGACGAAGCGGCCGAAAAACATGAAAAACTGCTCGAGAGGCAGAGAGAGGCAATACGCAACCTGAGGGATGAGGGAAACAGGGCCCGCATATTTGCAGACTCGATTTATGCCGATTACTCATCATTCCGGGAACTGATTTCGGCATTCAGGAGCGGCGAAGAAGCGCCATACAAATATACGCGAAAGGCTGGCAGCACCGTTACGGTTGATGCCGGAGGATGCACACTGGTGATCGACACATCGAAGGACATAGACACAATTGCATCCTCGATTTACGATCAGGCCAAGGAAGCGGACAGGAAACTCAGGAGAGCGGAGGAAGCACTCGCTGAAATGGAAAAGTCCCGTCCAAGCTCAAAGAAGGAAAAACAGACGCTGAATATCCGGAAAGCCTCCAGGAAGTTCTGGTTTGACTCGTTCAGATGGTTTGTCAGCAGCGAAGGATGTCTTGTCCTCGGCGGCCGCGATGCACGGACAAATGACAGACTGGTATCCAGGCATCTTGCGCAGACCGACCGCTACGCACATGCCGATGTTTACGGCGCACCGAGCACGGTTGTTAAATGGAAGGAAGGAACCACAGAGGCGACGCTTGAGGAAGCGTGCTCATTTGCACTCTGCTTCTCGAGGGCATGGAATGCGCAGATTGGGGCAGCCTCAGCCTACTGGGTTTTGCCTGATCAGGTAAGCAAGACGCCGCAGACCGGTGAATTTCTTCCCAGGGGTGCGTTCATAATCAGGGGAAAGAGGAATTATTTCAACAGGCTGAAACTGGAACTCGCTCTCGGAGTCATCGAATACATGGGAGAGAGGAGGATCGCATGTGCCCCGCTGAGCGCGATCAGGGCGAACACAGACAGCTACGTCGTATTGACACCCGGTTCGACGACAAAGGAGAAGATTGCCGCCGCCCTTCATGCTGAATTCCAGACAACCGCTGATGACATTGTTTCCGTGCTTCCACCCGGGAAGAGCAGCTACTCGGCAATGATAAAAGAGAGAGGAAAGGAAGGAACAGACAAAA
>DAHXLZ010000333.1 GCA_027365715.1 Methanomassiliicoccales archaeon
CAGTTTCTTCGACAGCGCTATTGAGAGTGCCCTGAGCCCCGGGCTGTAAACACCATCGTCGTTTGTAATCAGAAGCATATCAATCCATGCACACCGCGTATATTTTTGTTCTCTATTTAGAATATTGTCGAAATTCAGGCACAGCCATTCAGGCGCAACCGCCACGCATGTTTTTAATACGGCAGAATATACGCTCCCACGGGCCCGTAGCTTAGTTCGGATATAGCACTGGCCTTCTAATGTGCTTGATGCCGGAAGAGAGCCAGATGTCCCGGGTTCAAATCCCGGCGGGCCCGTTTGTGGGATTATTCCACGGTGGGCAATATTTTCGTCACCGGCAGGCAGCACTGAATTCAAGTATTGATGCTGTACAACGACGCTCGCGGCCCGATGAATGAGCGGCCATGCCGCCGCGACATTTTTCAGCCTCAACCGGTTACGCAACTGTCAACACTCCCCATCCCTGCCAGCTTCCACCTCCTGATAATTTAAGTAATAGAGATGTTTAGCGATAACTAATGCTTGATTTGGGCATATTCCTCGCTGCAGCCGGCATAACAATACTTGAAATGGCCGAGGCTGCTGCTGTCGGCATCGCGCTGTACGCCGATACAAAGAACAGAATGGCATTCTTTGCCATTGCACTTGGAGTCCTTGTAATTTTCATTCCGACGGCCGTCGTGGGAAACCTGATAGCATACCTTCCTCTCTTTTTCATAAGAATTATTTCGGCGACACTGCTACTTTACTTCGGCCTGAGGCTGATGCGAAGCGCGCGCAGGTCTGTTAGAATCTCCCTGAACAGGAGCGCAGGAAAAGGGAATGACCATGGAGAGGAGAAGGGACTCTTCGCTGCCGGTTTTTCAGTGGGAGCTGTTGAAGCGTTTGAAGCGGCCATTGTGCTTGTAGCACTATATCCCAACAGCTACGGTTCCACCATTCTCGGTCTGGTTGCCGGTGTTCTGGTGGTGATAGTTGCTGCAGCATTGCTGCATTCTCAGGTCAGAAAGGTGAAACAGGCAAACATGAAGGTTGCTGTCTCATCGATTCTTCTCACATTCTCCGCATTCTGGTATGCTGAATCAATCACAGCTGTCAATGATCTTGTCCTGATCCCATTATTTATTCTGTTCTTCGCGATTGTCTACTATGTCTCACACCGCGGTCTCACCTTGCCGGTTCCGCAAACCGTATGAATTGGGATGGCATGGAATCGGAACTTCCGGTTGCAACACATTCTCTCACTGGTGCAACTCTGAACATTCCTGCTGTTGCACCGTGATGCCTCTGTGCTTTGTTTTATTGAAACATGGAAACTCACCATTCCGCCAATCACTCAACTGTCATTCGTTTTTGTATCAGGCTGTTGCTCTTCTGAATCAGCCTGCATCCGACTATATCGATGTCGATATCGATATCGATATACTTTTATAATCGTCCATTCTAATCCGCGTTCATGGGGAAGAATGAAGGGAGTGGACCACGCAGTGTTCGCACAGGTCTCATAGCAATCTATGCATTGAGGAAGATGGAGGATGGACCTGTTTACGGTTACAGCCTTGCAGCCGAGATTTCTGAGCGAACCGGTAAATCGTGGTCACCAGGTCCTGGCACAATTTATCCGGCACTCCACCAGCTGGTCGGGAAAAAGTATGCACGAACCAGAGCGGAAAACGGCCGTAAAGTCTACTATATCACACAGCAGGGAAGAAGGAAGCTTGAGGGGTTCAGAAGGAAGATGGCCAGAACGAGAGGCCGGTTTCATGATGCCGGCAGACTGTGGATGGAAATTATGGACGATTCAGAGCTCAGGGAATTCATAGTGCACAGGCTGAAGACGGATATCAAACTCCTTTCTCTTATCACTGAGGGAAGTATGGGCCATCTCTCGGAGAAGGAGCGGAAGCAACTACTGAAAGAGGTCAAGACTGAACTGGCGGCGTTTATTTCATACGAAGGTGTGTGAGTTATGCGTAAGCCAAAAGAATCGCCGGAAATGCTGCACCTGGATGACAACTCCAGCGCAATAGTCATGAGAGGTGTGACAAAAAAATATGGGAACTTCACGGCTCTGGACAACGTCGATCTTACTGTTCCGGGTGGAACGATATTTGGACTTCTGGGACCCAACGGTGCAGGCAAGACAACGATAATAAAAGTGCTCACAGCACTTATTCCGGCAGATGCCGGGGAAGCGCGGGTTTCAGGTCACGATGTGAAGAAGGAGCCAAAGCTGGTTCGTGCGGGCATCGGCTGGGTTGCCGCCGAGGTAATACTGGACGATGACCTGACAGCCATGGAGAACTTGTGGCTCCAGGCAAAGCTGCAGAATCTGCATGAATGGAAGGAGCGGGCGAATGACCTGCTGAAGTACTTCGAACTTTCCGACAGAAAAGACAGCAGGGTCGGCAAATACTCCACCGGTATGAGGAAAAAGCTGGAAATTGCACTTGCTCTTCTTCATCAGCCCAGTGTCATATTCATGGATGAGCCGACGATCGGGCTGGATCCGGGAACAAGAAGGATGCTCTGGCAGCTTATCACAGGCATAAACAGGGAGTATGGTGTTACAATATTGCTCACGTCCCATTACATCGAGGAGGCGGATGCCCTCTGCGGCAATCTTGCAATAATCGATCACGGCAGGATCGTTGCCACTGGAACGCCATCGGAACTCAAGTCCAGGATCAATGCCGACATTATAGAGATAGGAATGAACTATGAGCCGGATATTGCCCCGTTTGAACGCATGGATGGCGTTCTCGAGGCAAGCAGGACTGAAAACGGCATGCGGTTGAAGGTCACTGCCTCTGAAAAGATTCTTCCGCGCATCCTCTCATCTCTGAAAATCGACGGTGTTGTGAAAATTAACGTTGATAAGCCCAGCCTCGAAACAGTATTCATCGACCTGACAGGGAAGCGCTTGAGCGAAGAGGACAACAAGGTGGATATGAGGAAATTTTACACAACCCTCAGGATGGCGAGAAGATGAGAAACGCAACGCTGAATCAGTTTAGCGGCCTTCTGACCAGGGAGATTGTGAAGACTTACCGGAATCCATGGATCATTATGATAACCGTTGTGCAGCCATTCATGTGGCTTGCATTCTTCGGCAGCAGTTTTGCCTCTGCGCCAAAGTCATTTCTTGAAGGTTTCTTCCATACCTCCAGTTACATAGCTTTCCTTCTGCCAGGTGTTCTGTCAACTTCAATGCTCACAGTCGGCATGTTCGGCTCGATGAGTACGATACAGGACAAGCGCTTCGGTTACATGAAGCGCATACTGCTCACACCAACAGACAAGGCAACGATATTCGTCGCGAAATCGATGGGTTCGACGACCCGTGGTATGGTTCAGCTGCCTGTTATGGTTTTCGCCGCTTTTTTATTCGGCGTCAGTTTTCCGCATAATCCGGTGCTCTGGATTGGCTGGATTCTCGCTCTGTTCTTTCTCGGTCTGGGTTTCTCGTCGTTATTCATGGCGTTGACGGTTTCGAGCACCGACTGGCAAACACCGGGTGTGATATCCAACTTCATAACAATGCCACTCATGTTCTCCAGCTCCGCGCTCTTCCCGCAGGCAAACTTTCCGGCCTGGATGAGGGCAATATCATCTGTCAACCCTGTCACATTTTCTGCAACATTCGGCAGGTCCATAGTGCTTGGAGGCACCGTCGACTGGATGCCTCTGGCATATCTTGCACTATTCGCTGTTGTAATGCTTGTTATCGGCTCAGTCATGGCGACAAAATGGCTGAAGATTGAATAGCCGCTGACTGGGCGACACGTTATTAAATAACCATAAAATTGTCATCCGCTCGAGTCCCCAGTCCATAACCGGTGGCATTGCTGAAAATGAAATTAGGCAACACTGATTCGCACATGCAGCTGCTGACAAACATCGCATACACTTCATCCTCTCTTTTCATACCCATATATGCTTCGGAAACAGGGGCAAACAGTGCAGAGATCGGTGCAATTATAGCCTCATACAGCCTGGCGCTGCTGCTCAGCAATTACACTCTCGGGCGCCTTTCAGACATGTACGGGCGGAGGGTGATACTGGTTGCCTGCCTTCTATTCGCGTCGCTGATGGCATTGCTGCAGCTTGAGGCCGCGACTCCTGTGGTTCTGCTGACTGTGCGGTTTCTCCTCGGCCTCTCTGCCGGTTCAAGCAGTTCTCTCATTGCGTATGCGATAGATCTGAAGCGAGACCTGGGCTATTTCAGCTCTATTGCTGCAATGGGCTCGGCAATCGGGCAGGGATTCGCAGGTGCAGTCATCTATCTCTTTGCAGGCAGAGCAATCGGACACAGCCTGTTCGCCCCCGTCTTCCTCATGTCCTCCCTTCTGCTGTTCATTTCATTCGTGCTCTCGCTCAAGACAAAATACCCTGAGAATCCTTCCCGAGGAGAAACCGCACAGTCAGCAGAACCACAGGAGTCGCGGCCTCAAGCTGCAGCAATGCCATCAGCGACGCGAATAGAAGGCAGGCAACCA
>DAHXLZ010000158.1 GCA_027365715.1 Methanomassiliicoccales archaeon
GACAATTGAACTGCCCGAACGACTGACACCAGGGTCAAAGGCAAAACTGCTATACACAAAAAGGAAAACTCATGCCGGTGGAAGTGCAGAACTTGATGTGAGGCTCGACACAGAAATGGAAGTTGAATATTACTCGCATGGGGGCATACTGCAATATGTGCTTTCAAGACTGCTGAACTGATGCATGCCACCGTCACCAGGAAAACCATATCCGCACAAGCATCAAACTTTTTATCCATATTGTGATTCTGCAATTGCATGAATGATGACTGGAAAAACAACAGATTTGCATCACTTGCGTCAATAATCCAGGGAGATCCATTTCTCGGAAGTCTCGACGTACATGTGATTGAGGCAGAGGGTGGTCATGCCAAACTCATGCTGCCTGAGAGTGATCGTGTCCTCAGACACGGCGGCATAGTCAACGGCGGGGCGATATGCACACTGATGGATGCCGCTGGCGGAACTGCCACAGCGACAGTCAATCCGGGAAAAAATCAGGTGACTATCGAAATAAAGGTGAATTTTCTTGAGCCTGTGAAGAAAGGCGACATGTACTGCACGGCCAATGTTGTCAGGGCCGGGAAGAATATTGTCGTAGTCGAAATGAGCCTGACAGATTCAAACGGAAAGCTCTGTGCCAGAGGAATCGGAACATGGATGGTTCTCTACGAGAACAGATTTCCACAACCGCCCCATTGAACGTGTTTCTGCGCTGAAGTGTAAGGATGAAAGGAAGCAAGGGAAGGGAATCGAAGAGCAGGCGTGCCGAAAGATCCGCGCTCATCCTGCACATTCTGAAGAAACGCTATCCGGATGCAAAATGCGAACTCAGTTTCTCGAGTCCGGAAGAACTGCTGATTGCAACAATACTCTCTGCCCAGTCCACAGACAGAACTGTAAACTCTGTAACTCCTGAGCTCTTCTCCCGTTTTCCTGTGCCGGCCGGACTGGCAAAGGCGAAATTAAGTGAAATAGAGGGCATAATCAGACCATGCGGTTATTACAGGCAGAAGGCCAGGAGCATCAGGGAGACGGCCACAGCGCTTTTTGAACGCTACAATGGAACTGTGCCGCCGAGAATGGAGGATTTGCTCACTCTCAGGGGTGTTGCGAGAAAGACAGCTAATGTAGTTCTCTCTGTAGCCTTTGGCATCAATGAAGGAGTTGCTGTGGATACGCATGTAGCAAGGCTTAGCGTCAGACTGGGCCTTTCAACCTCATTGCGGCCCGATCTGATAGAGAAGGACCTGATGGCTTCAGTCGCGAGAAATGAATGGGGCAATTTTACAACGCTGCTGATCGCGCACGGGCGGAGTGTGTGTAATGCAAGAAAACCTCACTGTTCCCGGTGCGGCATCAGCACGCTGTGCCCGTCTGCGTTCAGGCTTGCTTCCTGGTCGTAGGCACGACAGATGTTTCGTATCCTACGTCTGTAACCACTCTTGCAACATCGTCAGGAAGCACTGTCTTCGGAATTAATGCAGATGCCTTTCCTTCTTTCAGAGAAACCTTCACCCTGCTGCCACCGGCGCTTTCAATTGCATTAGCGACAGCTATTGTGCAGCTATCGCATGTCATGCTGCCGACTGAGAATTCAACAGGTCGCATATCATCCTCCGTCCCTTTGAGCTGGTCTGCAACATCCTGCAGCATTTTTCTAACGCGTGGTTTCTCGACGAGCGCCAGATATCTGCCGACTACCTCTGGAAGGTATTCCCTGCAGCATTTTCCGGACGGGTTAGTGATGAAGCACCATTTGCCTGTGCCGGCTTTGGTATATGTCTCGACATCCTCGAGCGAATCGCAGCACTCTTTTTTCAACACCTCCTCTTCTATATCCCTCTCAGTTACACCGATGCAGTAGCACATCGGTCTGTCCCCTTCTGTGACCTTGGGGCCGTACGGGGTTTTAACCTCATTCTGCATGAAATAGAGGCCATTCCTGTTACTGAAATAAATGACCTTACAGTCCGGATTATCCGAGAATCTGAAGCTGTCGTCAATGAATTGCCAGTAACGCGTCTGAACGTGGTTTCTCATCGTTGTCGGAAAGATCTTAGTTCCCTTTTTTCCACATGCGGCACAGTACTTTTCCCTGTCTTTTTCAGGCAGGCTGTTGAACTCCTGTGATACCTTAACCTCTTTCCCTTCAGCGGTTTTCATCACACTCCTCAACGTTTTTCATCGGTAATAAAGGTTTCAACCGTTGATATGCTCTAATGCCAGGCACGCCATTCCAGTGCCATCCGCAATAACCACGCGGGCCCGCCGCCAGTTCGGCGGAGAGTTTAAACGCCTGTTTGAGGCGGGAGGTTACAGAGTCGTGTCCTCAGTGCCCGCCTGTGATCCAGGAAATGAACGCCACATCCTTCGGGATAAGCGGGTAAGTTTCATGGAATGGCATGGTCGTGTCGATCCCGTCAGTAGCCGGAGAGAGTTCCTTCCTTTCTGACGAAGTTGAACGCTCTCCTGAAAAGGTAAAGGCCCAGCGGAACGGTAATCGCACATGCAACCAAATGACAATTCAATCAAATCGCTGCTTTCATTTCTAAGATCTCTTTGTATATTGGCGTTATTTGTCTCCACTATCGCAATATGTGTTTCGCAACAGTTTCTCGAGTCCGGAAGAACTGCTGATTGCAACAATACTCTCTGCCCAGTCCACAGACAGAACTGTAAACTCTGTAACTCCTGAGCTCTTCTC
>DAHXLZ010000005.1 GCA_027365715.1 Methanomassiliicoccales archaeon
AGAGGTTTCTGGCGCTTGAATTACTCGCCTACGCCAGGCTAGATGATCGCGAAGGCACGACGTTCTTTGATGAACGACTTAAGGAAGTGATTGGCAAAATCGAATTCTCCAACCATCAATAGTCTCTGCAAAAATTGTTCATAATCAGTACCACCGCTCCTGCGGGAAATCGGGAATCCGATACTGCGTCATCCTATGATGAGCCATATGGTGATTATCTATCCCTTCAGGCGATGGATGCCCAATGGCAAATACGAAGGAACAAAGGGTAGAGATCTCCGTTGAGCCATACAAACGAATTGTAATAAGAAGTTATATGCAGTTCGCATCGCCGGTTATGTGTTCAAACTGGCGAAGGGGTGATGCGTCAAGGCCCGTCTGGGCAGATCAGCACCGTTTCAGCTCATGCACTGCCTGCGCTCACCTTACGCTTGACGATTGGTGGACTGGACTATAGGGCTAACAATAAGCACGACAGCGAGGCGGACAGAATTGCATGCTGATTAGCTGGAAAGAAAGCATAAGAAGAGGACAGTAAACCGGTTGATATGTCTGGCATTTGATGATGTTACCGTGTTTAAACTTCCTTTGCCCTCTCTCCTGTTCGCATTTCGTTCTTCATCCAGTTGACCATATTGTTCAGCCCCTCCTGTATTCCTACGGCGGGTTCCCAGTTCAGTTGAGCACGCGCCCTGGATATGTCCGATATGTAGACTTTCTGGTCACCGTTGCGCCATCTGTCGAACCTGAAAGCAGGTTTGATACCAGTCAGCTCCTGTATTCGTTCGAGCAGCTCGAGCAGCGATATCGTGTTTGCCGACCCTCCGCCCATGTTGAAAACACCATGTTTTAGATGAGAGTTGAGGAAGGCGTCATATGCCTTCACCAGGTCTGTGACATAGAGTACATCCCTCACCTGCCTGCCGTCGCCGTAAATGGTGATTTCCCTGTTCCTCAGTGCGGAGAGCAGGAAATGCGCCACCCATCCCTGGTCCTCGTTCCCGAACTTCCTTGTTCCGTATATGCAGCTCATGCGGAAGACACCTGTCTTCAGGCCGTACGTGTGACCGTACTCCTGCACGTATAGGTCTGCGGCCAGCTTGGATGCGCCGTATGGTGTGTGTTCGCACCCGTCAACCGGGAAGTCTTCCGGTATGCCCTGTGCATATTTGCTGTCCTCATACCGGTAACGGTTTCCTGTCAGTTCAACTTCGATACTGTTTACGTTCTCCCCATACACTTTGTTCGTGGAGCAGAAGACAACCGCAGGGTTGCGTCCTGATTTCCTGCATGCCTCAAGCACATTGAAAGTGCCAATCATATTGGTATCAAAGTCTTTCCTCGGATCCTTGAGGGAGGTTGTGACTGCGACCTGTCCGGCAGTGTGCACGACAGCGTCTGCGCCACTTATGAGATCGTTCATACTTTTCTCATCCGTGGTTGAGGCTTTCACGAGTTCTATTCCACGATTCTTTGACAGATAATTCCAGTTGTATGCCGATGTGTCTACACCTGTTTCCCCAAGGAGCTTTCCACGGGACAGGTTGTCAACAGATGCAACTTTCCAGCCAGAATCGGCAAAGTATTCAGCAGCATGACTGCCGATGAAGCCTGTGCCACCGGTCACGATCATTCTATTGTCTGCCATTTGTATCGACATTCCTTGTGTGTGAATGGGTTGTTACCAATAAAGTTTGCTGGCTGTGCAGCCAATGTGTATGTGTCCTGAGAATGGCTCAGGAAGCAAGATATCTTTTCCTTTCCTTCTCTTCCATCTCAAACATGTCAGCTGCTTCGATCTCTGAACCCCATCGTACCAGTTTGTCTATTCCCCTGTCCATTTCGGTGAATTTTATGTCACCGAATGTTTTGCGCAGCAACGAATTGTCCGCAAAGTCATGTCTGTTATCACCCGGTCTGAATTCTTCAGAAACATGCGCTTCCAGCTCACTTCCAAGATTGTTACGGAGCATGTTCACGACTTCAAGCAGGGACCTGGGTTTCCCTGTTCCGACATTGTAAACGCCAAGCCCCTTCTTCAGCGCTTCTGCATTGATCCTTGCGACATCCTCAACATAAATATAATCTCTCAGCTGCCTTCCGTCTTCAAAGAGGAATGGCCTGTTACCGCTTTTGAGTCTTGAGAGAAATATTGCAATGACGCCTGTGTACGGATTGCTCAGGCTCTGCCTTGGTCCATAGACATTGAAATACCTCAGCGCCACCGTGGGAATACCGAGCGCGTATCCAAAGTCCAGCGCCAGCTTTTCAGTTGCGTATTTGGACAATGAATAAGGACTCAAATTCTGCATTGGTTTGTCCTCCCTGATACCCACTGGACTTGCCTCCCTGCCGCATGCTGGGCAGACGACTTCCCATGCCCTGGCCTTAAGCTGTTTGACAGGGCGCTGTTCCGGGTTGAAAACATTGTGTTCCGTGCACTCATAGGATCCTTCACCGTAACAGCTCTTCGACGATGCCACGACAATCTTCTCTATCTGCTCCCTGATTTTCCGGTCTCTGGTAAGTATTTCATAAAACGTTGCTGTTCCACCCGCATTGACGTCCATGTACTTTCTTGCCTGCCAGAAGCTCTGGCCCACGCCCACCGCACCTGCCAGATGAATGACAGAATTTACACCCTTAAGCGCTCTTATCCATGATTGCCTGTTCCTCACATCCCCTTTGAGATATACAGCCTTCGGATTCATGTAAGAGGGTTTTCTGCCCCGGTGGACTTGCCTTTCCAGATTATCCAAAACAACAACCTCATAACCTCGACCCACCAGCGTATCTACTGTATGGCTGCCTATGAAGCCTGCCCCTCCTGTTACTAGAATTTTTTTCATACTATCCCTTTCTATGAAGTTTCAATACGTTTCAGTTCTTTCAGAAGCGGTTCCGCCATACGTGACCAGTCGGGGCACAAATAAACCGAGCAAATAAATTGTGGCGTACGGAAAT
Source organism: Methanomassiliicoccales archaeon (assembly GCA_027365715.1). The sequence continues at coordinate 2,965 of DAHXLZ010000005.1, forward strand.
TTGCATATTCCGGATGCATCTTAATACAGTCCCCTGCAGAGAAAGCTATCTCCGAAGAACTTCCATGAAACGTGTTGTTAAGATGCTCGAAGGCGGTTTCTGTCCGATAGAGAGCAGGGCCTTCCGTCCCCGTCGCCCGGGACATGCATTTTTTATCACAGGTCACGTTGAATACCCCTTTACAGGCCCCCTGCGGTTTACAATTCTCAATCCGATTTCAAGTCTTCATGATGGCAAAGAGGAATACGAGAACAGCAATGACTGCACCGGCGATAGCGGCAATGATGCTCAGAAATGCTCCCCAAATCACTAATGAAAGATTCGGGTCAGCATAGCTATAAATCTGGGCCGCGGCAAGCCATGCGATAGCGACTATTACGCCTACCAGAAGCAGAATGACACCAACCATCCTGCTTTTGCCTGTGCCAAAGTAGGACGTGAACGCACCGGCAAGTATCATAAAGATGCTGAATGTCAGAAGAAGCACGGTAACAAAATTTCCAAAATTCTGCACTGGAACGGCATCTGCAGCAACAAGCGATATGATGGTTGGAAAAGTATGCATATTTCTCATCTGGACTATTAGTTGGGTATTTAAAATATTATGCTGCGTTCTGGTGATTCAGATTTTGTGATGAATTAGTCAATTGCCTTTTCCTCTTCTCCTGCGTATATAAACGAGCGTGAAGACTGCAGCAATGGAGACGGACAGCAGGATCACAGCCAACAGGTCATAATTGTTCTTTCCCTCCAGTGCTGTGTTGTTCCCAACAAACGGCAAAATATGCATCGAATGCAAAGTAAGATTCGACGAACCGTTTCTGGCATAAGGAAGTTTGCCGAACGGTATCTGGGGAACAGCAGGAAAAGTGTCATTTGCGCTTATGGACATCGGGCTCCTCCGAAGATTCCCAGAGGAATACTTCTGGCTGAAGTCAAAGAAGTCCAGGGGTATGTTTGAAAACGATACGAAGCCGTTGAGGGGGGGTATTTTCCAGTTAAAGTCAATGAATGCAAGCAGTGAATCGTGATTTAGCAGTGTACTTGAAATATAATCCTCCTTTGCGTAAGGGGAGATTACAATCAGAGGAACCCTGAAACCAAGTTGTATGTTATCGAGGACAGGAGGTGCAACCTGATCGTAATAACCACCTCCCTCGTCGTATGTAATAAAAATCGCACTGCTGTTCCAGATGGCGCTGTGCATTACAGCATTGACTATATTGAGCATCCATACCTCGCCCAGCGTCATATTGCGAGGCGGATGCTGGCTGTACTGTGAATCGGTTGTTCCAACTGGCATGACCCAGCTCACTGAAGGAAGAGCGGATGAATTGACAGCTCTGTAGAAACTGGTCCAGTTCTGGACATACTGAGCGCTGCTTCCGAAACCGGATATGAAATCAAGCGGTATGGAAGAAGTGCTTGAAGTCACAGTGTAATAGGACCAGCTTATGTTGAAATACTGGAGTTCATAGAATACTGTCTGATTGTAAGGGATATAAGGTGGAGGGCCGTTATCAGCCTGAACTGGTGTATATCCGGCAAGAGACATAAGCCTGTTTGGTATAGTTTCGCTCAGATAGCTGGAAAAGTATCTGTCTCCGAGCCCGAATTCTTCTGCGAGTATCCATTCCAGGGAGAGCTGGTTGGAGGTGAAGTATGTCATTGACTGGGGGCCTGAATTGTTTAGAAAGCCGTTCATGAGACCATTGTTGAAATCATTGTGGTAAGCAGTGTATCCTTCAACAGGATCCGTTGTGCTGTAGGTGCCGTTGGGAACCGGGCTAAGGCTTGAAAGCAGGCTCGTGTTCAAAAGGTTCACCGGCCTCTCAATCCCAGCCGTTGTGTTACTATTGTTTCCCTGAACTTCCGGGTAAATGCCGAATATGTTATCGAAACTATGATTTTCCATCATTATTATGATAACATGCTTGATGGGTGTTGCAGTGTTTCTCTGGCCGGCCTGAGCGCTTGCAATTGTGGTGAAGCCGGCAATGGTTATGATGAATGACAGCAATAATGAAACGATCACATCAGAGGTAAGCTGCAAACCATTCACTGCCCCCATTCATATCGGTTTCGGTTATAAATCCCTGCGTGCAAATTTGGTCGGTGATATGAAATGCCTGGGATCGGCAGTAAAACAATGTAACAGTATTCAAGTCATGCGAAAAGAGGGTGCAAGCAGGGTATGAAGTTACTGTAAATGGTCAATCAAGACAGAATGAATTAGAGAATTGTTCCGGAAAGGAGATGTCGTAGATGTCCTATCAGAGCAGAAATACATATTAATACCTCATTCAGATAGATTCAGGGAGCCAGTATTGAGCGGTTTGCAAACGGGCTGAACGGTGTGGATGAGGTGTGATGAAAAAAGAGGAATATGCAGCATATTTAATTTTCATCGCATTTGCAACATATGTCACCGCTGTAAATGTAAAAGGCATTTACATCATTCATTTCATAGATCAGACCTGGCCTCTTAATCCGGCGCAGGATATCGTGACACTGCTTTATGCCTGGAAAGTAAAGAACATGGGCGGCAGCCAGATTCTGAACATTTTCAATCTGCCGGACATTGGTTGGCCTCTTCTGCTCAGTCTTTTCAGGATACCTCCAGCCTTTGGAGATGTTTTCACATACATTCTTTCACAGAGCCTTGCTTCCATCTTCTTCTACAAGATAATGCGAAAATTCATAATTCCCTCAGAGAAAAAGATTATCTGGATTGCTGCCATAGTTGCTTCACTTCTGTTCGTCTATAACTATGACATTTTGATAAGTTACTGGTGGGACGCCACATCAATAGATTTTCTGTTCTCGGGGTTATTCATCGCCTTCATCTATTATCTAATGATAGAGCTACAATCTTTCATCAGAGGCAACAGAATAAACTACCCCAGATTTGCAGGTCTGCTTATTCTCTCTGAGCTCACATTCAGTATCAACGTGCCTGCGAATTTCAGTTATGCAGTTCTCACTCTTGCATTGCCTGGACTGCTTCTGTTCTATCCGGCGTTCACCTTCAAAGGGTTGAGGCGCTTTATCATTTTCTATACAATATTTCTGGCTGCAGCACTCGCCATAAATACCTGGTGGATCGGTTCCACCATTCTTTTTTCCCGATTGGCACCGGCCTTTGCAGGAAGCAGCACCTCTGTGAATTACAACCTGCTGCTCTTTATACAGACGACCAGGCCATTGAATCTGATAACACTGCTGAGGGGAATGTATGGGATAGAAAGATATCCCGGAGCCACTGCAGCAGACACCTTCATATACAGCAGCTTTGGCTCCTACCTGACGTATCTTATCCCGATATCCATCGCAATTGCCTACTTTGGCAGAAGAAGGTACAATGTCCAATATCTGTACTTCCTGATAGTTTCCATTCTCCTCGCCATAGTAATGGCCGGAGTAAATTCTCCCGTATATTTCCTTGTGAAAATTTTAGTGAGCAATCCACTGATACTCCAGGCAATTCGTAATGTGCCGGTAGCATTCGGTTACTCCTTCTACGCGCTGCTCATCATATTACTGTCTGTCTCGGTTGTGAGAATTTTACTGCTGCTTGATCCCACCTCACGGTTCAACACCTCCGATAGCGGTTCCAAGAGTTTTCGACGTCTCTCCCGTCAAATTCCGGCCATTCCTGAAAGTGTGTCCTACATTCGTCCTGCCGGATATTTGTGGAAGGATGCACTTCCAGAAGCTAAATGGAAACTTGCGCGGGCATCTGACATTCCTGAAGTCGTTTATACTAAAAGTTACAGAAATCTGAAGGACTTGCAGGTAAGCGTTCGGCACAGAATGCTGAATAACCGGCAGGCAGACTATTACACAACAGCAGTAAGGACCTACAGCGGAAGAAGGAAGTATCTTGGCCAGTCCTTCGCGCTCCTGCTGATATTCCTGCTCATTGCAGCGCCCTTTGTTTCCACCGCAACACCAATCTTTACCGGTCATGCGATCCCGGGAAGTCCGTACCGTGCAAGGATGTCTATCCCACCGTACGAATATGCGGTCGCTTCCTATCTCAAAACACATGTCGGCAATGCTTATGCTCTTCTCTATCCCGGGGGATTCCTGGAACAGAACTGGACCAACGGCTACGACTCTTACGATGTTCTTCCCTCCCTCCTCCCGACGTCGATGATTATCGACGGCAAGTCCAATCAGGTGCTTAATTTCATCTACAACTCAATCGGAAGCGGCTCGGCTGCAGGAGAAAATCTGAGCCTTGCACTTGCCCAGCTGAATGTGCAGTACGTGGTAATTGAAGGGATGGTTGGCGGCAACGTGCCCTTTGGTTTCGGCCCGCC
>DAHXLZ010000014.1 GCA_027365715.1 Methanomassiliicoccales archaeon
GTCACGGGAGGGTCTTATTGAAATTTACAGCAAAAGGTGTACACGTACCGCACATCTCACATCGTCAAGGCGCGAACACATCAACTATGACGCCCCATTGTATAAATGTGCATAAGTGACCACCTAATTTATATGCAATTATAACTTCAGTTGCTTGCCCAACCGGTTTCAAAGATTGGGCTATGAAAGGGTGCTCATATGAATCGGCTTCTGAACAAAGTGTGCATGATCACTGGTGCGGGTAAAGGTATCGGTGCAGCAACTGCTGCAATATTTGCAAGAGAAGGTGCAGTCGTTGAAATCGGCGACGTTGACCTCGACTCGGCAGCCAAAGTGCAACGGGACTTGGAAAATAACGGTGGAAAGTCAACAGCTAATTTCGTAGATGTCGCGGACCAGAAGAGCGTAAATGACTGGATAGCTGGAATTGCAGGTAGGCACGGTCGCATTGATGTATTGTTCAACAATGCAGGCATTAGTGCTGTGGGCAGACTGGATGAAGTTGACGAAGAACTATGGAACAGGGTTTTTGCGGTGAATGTCACTGGGGTCTACCATGTCTCTAAGGCAGTCCTGCCAATAATGATGAAACAGAGATTTGGTTCTGTCATCAATATGTCCTCTGCAACCGCGGAGCTGGGCATTCTCAGGAGAGCCGCGTATTCAGCTACGAAGGGTGCCGTCCTGGCAATGACAAAATCCATGCAGGTTGACTATGCGCCCTACAACATAAGAGTGAATGCCTTGCTGCCAGGTACCATCTACACTCCATTCGTCCAGGACTATCTTAAGAAGTCATATGGCGATCCAACTGAAGCTTTAGGAGAACTGAAGAAGCGGCAACTTGCAAGTGAGCTTGGAACACCGGAGGATGTGGCATGGGCTGCTGTCTACCTCGCATCTGACGAATCAAAGTACATGATGGGTTCGGGCCTTGTTATAGATGGCGGTACTATTTCAGGCAAGCCATTCTGAGGTGGTTGAAGGTATCAGCATGGCACTGATAACTAACTGCGGGAAAAAGGATGCGGTAGATTGAAACTCGTAAGTTTCATTAGTGAAAACAAAGAGCAACTCGGGGCAGTTACAGACAAAGGTATTCTGCTCCTGTCAGGCGGCAAAGCGCCTGGAACTTCCGATGCGGCGACTATTGCAGATATGTTTGGCAGTCCTGACCGATTCTCACAGGCAAATGCGTTTCTATCTGGATATGGCGGCGACCCTGAAGCCAGATTGTTACCTGAATCCGATGTTGTCTATCTTCCGTGTATCCCTAATCCCGGAAGAATTTTTTGCGTTGGATTGAACTACAGGAAGCACGCCATTGAAACCGATTCCCCGATTCCTGATTTTCCGGTTATTTTCAGCAAGTTTTCCGATTGTGTAGCGGCTCATCGTGATGTAATACCATTGCCTGTTCATTCCTCTCAGGTAGATTACGAAGGGGAATTGGGAGTACTGATTGGCAAAGAGACATTTCAGGTAGCTCCAGAGGATGCGCTCGATAGTGTTTTTGGATACTTTGTGGCGAATGATGTCTCAGCAAGAGACTTTCAGTTGAGGACAAGTCAGTGGCTGCTAGGAAAAACTTGTGAAAAGTTCTGCCCTATCGGTCCATATGTTGTCACATCAGATGAAATTGCAAACCCGAACAGTCTTCGGATACAGACGACGCTCAATGGCCATTTGGTGCAGGACTCCAACACCAGCGACATGATATTTGATTGCAAGAATATTATCAGCTATATTTCCAGTTTCCTGATGTTGAAACCAGGAGATATCATTCTTACAGGGACACCTGAGGGAGTCATACTTGGCAAATCGGAAAGTGAAAGAGTTTGGCTTAAACCAGGGGACAATGTAACCGTCTCAATAGAAGGGCTTGGCGCGCTGTCAAATTCATTTGGGCGTTGACCAAGAGTATAACGGCTCTGTGCCGGCAACTCCAACAGAAAAATCGCTCTGCAAATTTACAGCAATCTGGTAAATGGCCTATTCGTCGGCCTACTCAAATTCGCCTATCGCCTATCTTTGGGAGGCCGGGTATGTCTGCTGCTGGTTTATTGCGGAGCATAAAGTCTTGGAAATGAAGTTCTAATTCTTACTGTATCGTTCACGCTTGCTTGATGCCCAACTGGTTGCCCAGGCTTTATTGTCACCAAGCTCTTCCGCAATTCTCAATAATTGATTCCACTTTGCAAGTCTGGATGAGCTGTGAAGCGAACCCACTTTTATCTGACCGGCTTCAGTGCCTACAGCAAGATCCGCAATGGTCGAATCCTCTGTTTCTCCAGATCTTGCAGAAACCACAGTTCGATATCCGCTTTCCCTGGCAAGCTTCAGTGCGCTTAACGTCTCGGTAACCGTTCCGACTTGATTCATCTTGATCAGCGTCGCATTGCCAGCACCGTTTCTTGCTGCGAGCGCAATTCTTGAGGAATTTGTCACAAAAATATCATCTCCAATGACCTGCAATT
>DAHXLZ010000030.1 GCA_027365715.1 Methanomassiliicoccales archaeon
AAGAGGAAGCGCAAGTGATCATGCGCAGACGCCGTTGTATCTGCCCAGAAATGCGTTCCCAGCCTCCCTGAGATCATCTGTGTTGTAGTAGCATCTGTTGCACTGCACAAAAGAAGACATCTTTCTGTTGACAAGGAGTTCCACGGGATTCATGTTCTTATCCATCTCCTGAAGCCTCCTCATCTCAATCTCCGGATGCTCTTTCAGCATCTCCCGCACCTCCGGTGTTCCGTGGCAGGAGGCCATGTCCACAAAGAGTATGACCTTCTTCATTCCAATCCTCTTCGCATCCGTGAGTATGTTTCTGAGGTGAATCCTGAACTCCCTGTTCCTCCTTCTGGGAAATGAGTTCCATATGATCCTGCCAGTCACGACGTCCAGCGATATGAAGTAGTTCCAGCGTGCAGTGTATCCAGGCGTAGCAACAAATTCCTCACTGCCCTTCTCCATCCATTTCCCCTCCAGCCTGGGATGGAGTTCAATCCATTTTTCATCCTCACACAGCACCAGTATACCCTTCTTCCTGAGTGCCGGTGCTATCTTTCTGTAATTGGCCACCTCCTTCCTCTTCCTGTAGTCCCTGTGTATCGACCCGGGTGCCCTCAGCTTCGCCCTCTTCCAGATATATTTCATTGTGCCGAATATTCTTGCGACGGTGGATCTGCTGACGACCACCCCTTCCCTGTTGAGAAGGGATGCGATGTCGGCAATACACCATCTCCCTTTGAGATAGCCGGATTCCACAGGTTCGCTGTGCAGCACATCCCTTATGCGCGCTGTCGCCCTGAGACGGGCATCGCTCATGCGATTCTTTCTCTTCGCCGCCCTTATGCCGCCGGCACCATTCTTCATGAATGCCGCAGTCCACTTTGAGACGGACTGCCTGCTGACTGCAAGCTGTTCCGCGACGGCATTGACAGATGTGCCTTCACCCCTCATCTTTATTGCGAACGCACGTCTGTATTCGCGTTTGCGTGTGCAATCACTCATAAAACGCTGAATTTCCCTATTCTGCCTGCATGAAAGCTCGATTCCCGGCTCTGGCGCCGTACCCATCCCCATACAGGGATAGGTAAACTTTTACTTGATATCTCCCTTAGTATAATATCAGCAGCCATACTTCTCGATTCCGCTAATCTTAAACCGGATATGATCAGTCATTTTGGCTTGTTCTCCCGATTGCAGACAAGGCAGGCTCATCAGTTTGCAGACCTGCAGGCAATATGCAGACCTGCAGGCAATACGGGAATACACTTTCTACGTAGTGCCATCCTCCATACAAGTAGAAAAGCTTCATCCATTTCGGCGGCGGTCCCTGCTTCTGCGGGAACATCATTCGGTACCAAGGGACCGGGGATCCTTTCAGGCCTTACACTCCCTCCACACGCGTTAATCCACAACTGCGCTGAATTCAGGGAATAGGCATTGCAGATTCAAGTTCCTCTGCAACATCGTTCGAAGTCCTCGGTATCTCTGAATGCTTCTGTAACTGAATGCAGACAGGATATGGCTGCGTGACATCCATCACATTAAGAGATGGATGACTGTGTCTGAATTTACGCCAAACCGCAACTCAAAGTGACATATTGAATTATGTACTTATCACACATTGCCGATCAATTCCAGACAGGATGTGCTGGATTGCATGGATAACTGGAAAATAAGTGCAACGCAGTTCAAGAAAGGCCTAAGGTTACAAATAGCCAATCGGTGCCTCTACAACCGTGGGAACAAATTATGGAAGGCGACGGTAAGGCAGAGAACAGAATGAGACTCGCGGTCTTGATAGATGGAGAAAATGCGCAACCCTCTTTGCTGGAGCAGATGCTCGACGAAGTAGGCAAGCACGGGACTATAACAATCAGGAGAATTTATGGCGACTGGACCACTTCACAAATGAGTCAGTGGAAGGAATTACTCCACACGCATGCAGTTCAGCCAATTCAGCAATTCAGATACACGGCAGGAAAGAATTCCACCGATTCTGCGCTCATTATTGACGCAATGGATATACTTCACAATGGAAACGTGGAAGGGTTCTGCATAATTTCGAGCGACAGCGATTATACCAGGCTGGCGACCAGATTGCGCGAAGAGGGCAGATTTGTGATTGGCATAGGCAAGAGAACGACGCCACTCTCATTTGTGAGAGGATGCAACGTATTTGTCTTTACTCAAAATCTTGTAAGTGAGGAGAGCGAGGCGGCTTTATCTCAGCGAACTCCGCAGGAGGAAGGGAAGGAAACTGACACCGGTTATCTGAAAGAATTGCTCTTGAGAGCGTATGACCTGTCTGTGCAGGAGGATGGCTGGGCATATCTTGCTCAAGTTGGCAACCTGCTAAGTCAACTGGACCCAAGTTTCGATCCAAGGACTTATGGGAAGAAGAGGCTGATGGATGTCTTAAGCTCTTTCAACGGTCTTTTCGAAATAAAAAAGATCGGTCAGGCTGGCAACCCGTCAGTCTATGTTGTAAGGAAAAAGGGAGATGACCAGTTCTGAGTGCATTCCACTTTGCCAGAACATGATTCATCAACGCGGAAGCTGCACTGCGTTGTAATTCTTCATAGATGTCCAAATCCGCCCTTCATCTACTCAATTTATCAACTGTAAGCCTGCCAGAAGTATTAGCGCCTCGTCAATCCTGCTGTTGAGGTCGGTATTGCTTAACCTCTTCTATTGCAGCCGTAAAGTGTTTACCTCAGTGCAATTGAAACGTATTGCACGCAGGATGGCAGTATTCCTGTTGGCACAAAGTGCTCAGGCAGATCGAACAAAACCAGACTCAGGTCTTAATGTCGGGAAAATACGACTTCATTACACGGTCCATATCAAAACCGGGCGTCTTCATCGCATTCACTGCGACTTCCTCAAACGATTCCCGTCTGTTCGACCACATGTTCACAACCTTTTTCAGCCTGGAGGAGAATTCCCTGTAATCCCTTCTGCTTATTTCAAGTCCCTCCATGTTGTCGAACGGCTTGAGATCTCTGAAATCCCTTCCGAAGAGCCAGCCGTTGAAACCGTCCTTTACAAACTCGACTACTGAGCCGTCCCTTGAAGTTATCGGCGGTGTGCCGTTTACCATTCCCTTCATGAATGAAGTGCCGGATGATTCCCATCCGCTGAATGGTGTGAATACCATCAGATCTGCACCTCTGGCTATCTTTCTTGACAGTTCAACATCATAGCCCGGCGTGTAGAAAACATTGTCCATTTCCTTTGATAGTGTGTGGAATTCTTCCATGACTTCCCTGTTGACAAGATCCTGTGGATGCGCCTTGCCGGCCAGTATGAAGTTGAGCTCATCGTTCCTGTTCTCCCTGATGAACCTGAGAATAAAATCGGGCCTCTTGTATGTGACAATCCTCCTGTTCCATGCAAGCACCATACCATCCTTCCTGATGCCTGTGCTCTTCAGCAGAATTTTCCTGTTCTTCTCCTTGAATTCCCTGAAATCCGCGACCTCAATGCTTCCGGCGCCCTTCCCTGCCCATCTGGGCACTTCAATTCCGTTTGTCACATAGCCAATC
>DAHXLZ010000042.1 GCA_027365715.1 Methanomassiliicoccales archaeon
ATCCATGCGGCAAACAACAGACCAACGGTGGAGAATGAACAGGTACCTACACAGGACGAACTGCGCAGGATAATCCTTTCAGCCTCAATTCGTGACAGGATAAGCGTGGTCTTAATGGCTCATTCTGGGTTGAGACCTCAGGTGATGGGTTCTTACATGGGTGATGACGGGCTGAGGCTGAGGGATCTTCCGGAGCTTAAAGTCAGCGGATCTGAAGTCAGTTTCGAAAAGACGCCTGCCCTTGTTCGTGTTCCTGCATCGTTATCGAAGGCCGGCTTCCAGTATCTTACTTTTCTTTCCGACGAGGGGTGCGGCTACCTCAAAGAGTATCTTGAATCGAGGATCAGGTCAGGTGAGAAACTGACTCCCGAGAGTCCGGTTATTACAGCCAAATTGCCCAGAAAGCCATTCATATCGAGCATAAATGTTTCAGACAGCGTGAGGAAGCCTATAAGAGCTGCCGGTTTCAGCTGGAGGCCGTATGTGCTGAGAGCGTATTTTGACACCCAGCTGCTTCTCGCTGAGAGCAAGGGAAAGCTGGCCCATGATTACCGGGTATTCTGGATGGGTCACACTGGCAGCATGGAAGCACGCTACACTACAAACAAAAACAGGCTGCCGGTAGACATGATTGAAGACATGAGAGCGGCTTACAAGAGATGTTCCAGGTTCCTCGAAACAAGGGTGACGGAACCTTCAGAGAATGATGCAAAGACATACCTTCAGACGCAGCTGCTGCTTGCTGTGGGATACAGACAGGAAGAAATCGATAAGCTTGACCTGGCGACAATGACAGACGAAGGCTTCCAGAAGATCCTCCGTGACAAGGTCACTGGGGCGATGGCAAACAACGGACACAAGCAAAGAGTTGTTCGCGTGGATGAAGTCGGCCGTTTCATAAATGAGGGATATGAATTCGTTGCCTCACTGCCAGACGGGACCGCTGTTGTGAAGTTGCCGTTCTGATGCCCGCTGAAAACATTTGATGTGGCGAACACTACTGCTGGAGCACATGGACCTTGTGGGCATCGGCAACTTGCAGATGCGCAATGCATATGCAACTGGCAAAACAGTTGCAGACTCTATCCATTCATTCGATGTTCACATTTATTCCAACTTCGTCTGAGGTTACACAGTAGTGCTGTTTGAGGCGAGGATATGTTCGATCGAATCCCTAACGCTCCTGTAACAATTAAACCTCTTTCTGTTGGATTTTTTGATTTCTTCGGCATACAGGCTGTCTGCCAAGGATCTTAGCATGTCCTTGCACTTTTCTGATTTATCAAATTCGAGGCATACGCCTGCAATTGAACTGGCAATGGCTGCTGAAATTTGGCAATTTGGATCTTTGGATTCTCTGTCAATGAGGTCGAGCATAAGTCCATTAAAGGGAGGCGCACACTTCAACTGCAGTAATATCCCATACATTTCTCCAGCGTCATCATAAACGTTGCTGATACCAGAATACAATTCATCGACAACCGCTTCAAACAACTGTAGTAATACTTTCTGAAGTGTACCCAGATCCTCTCCCAGATCCTCTGTATGATTCTCTGTATGATTGCTCACATCACTGCTGAATTGTGGCATTCGGGACTTAATGAACGCAATTATTTCTTTTCTGAAACCATATCTTCCATCTTTTGATACCTGTTTAAGCATTGGGCTGACTGCCAATTTGGCCAAAGAAAGCAAGTCGCTCATTGTCGTGAAGGGGTATTTTCTGTAATCACGTAATTCAGTCTGAACGAGAATTATGTCGTCCTCATCATTGACCGTTTGCACTATCTCAATCAATTCACGCCATCTATCAATCCTCCATATATCTGGGGCAAAATAGTACCGATGTTTTCGATTTTTGTCATCAATACCGTATTTGATCAACTCCGACATGGGAATAGAGAATATTTTCCCTTCTTTGCGAAGCTCTCGGCAGAGTCGATAACACGTTGGGATGCTCATAGCTCTCTTGATGTTTTTCTCCGCTGCAAGGGTTGGTACTGTCCATGGCTTCTTTTTAAAGTTCTCGAGTAAAAGACTTTTCCTGTCAGTTCCACTCATGATTATCAGGAGTGTGTTTTAGTACTAAAACGTTCCGTAAATACTAGTATCAAAATGAACAAAATGAGCTATTAAAATATTAGCATCAAAATAGATATACTGTCACTCCGAATTCACCCCTCATGCTAATTGTGGGTGTCAGGAAACTTCAGAAGAAGGGCGAAGGAGTCTGTCTACACGTGCCCGTAATCTGGTTAAGAAACGCGAATATCTCAGTGAACGACAGTGTTT
>DAHXLZ010000066.1 GCA_027365715.1 Methanomassiliicoccales archaeon
TGGGCCCGTAGAGGGAGCGTCCATTCTTGTTGAAAGTTTTTCAAATTTCAGGACTGCTGCATATTTCGAAAACCGCGGAAAAATGCAGTGTGTTTCATTTGCCAGCAACGGAACTGCAGAACGGGCAATTCCCGACTTCGAAACTTCCTCGATTGAGAGGCTGATGCGGTATGCCGATGTACTTGTTTTCGATATCAGAGATACTGCTGCTGACAGCGCGAAAAAGAACCTTATGGCAAGCTTCTCTGGGTTCCTGCGTGGTGATGAACAGACTTGCATAATGCTATGTCAGAGAAGGGGTTCGAATCCTCTTTCTGTTCTCATTATACTCACAGCCGAATCCAGGACGGAGGCAATCATGACATGTGACTTGCTTAAGCCTGTCTTCCGTGCCATGTGCGTGTATTGGAGATCTGTGTCAAAGCGCCGTAATACGTGCTTTTCAATGAACAGCACAGTTACAGATTCAATGTCTGTCGAAAAAGGAATAAAGCATTGCATCTTTTCAACAGTTCTGCCGTCATGATGTGAATAAGCGTCATCTCCGGCTATTCCGTCAGGAGGGGAGTAGGACACTACAGGAAGCAGTTCCCGTGCGGCCCTTTCAAGATCGCGGTCATTGGGCATTGAGCCGGTATCCAGTTCATTCAGTTTGTTCCGGCACATGCACTTCTTAAGAGAACTCCCGCCACAGGTCCTGCGGACTTCAAGAATGCAGCATCTGTCTGTACCGCCAAAAAGCTGATTTGCTGTGGAAAAAGACAGCATCTCCAGCGTCTGAAAATCGGCTGACTGATTTATTGACTGCAGCATTTGCCACAGTGAGTTGGCTCTGGAATGCTTCAGATTTCGATCCATCACCTCTATGCCTTTGCTCAGTGCAGCGAGAAGGCTGCTTTGAATGTATGATTCAACATGCCGCATGTCAGTGGCTGGCGATCCTCTGATATCTATCAGATACAGCGCGGTGACTCCACCTGGCAGTTGCACCGCATTTGCAGACATGCCGCGCATCTTTGCAGACAGTGATTTAAATTCATTATCTGCATCTTCGTGGAAAAAATGCGGTTGACCGTGGAATATCAGAGACCTGATTTCCTGAGCGCAGTTTCCAGAAGAAATCAGCTCATGTGCGATCTCAAGTGCGTTTCCTCGACCTCCGGCACTCCACAATCTGTTTTCATTTACGAGAAGCACGGCAAAGCTCTGAGTTTGAAAAATATCAGAAACTGCATCACCTGCACCAGTCAGCACAGTTGCCACCGGGGCAGATGCATCTGCAGGTTTGAGGGCCGAGGATCTGGCAAGAATCTGCATGACTGACAGTTGTGACGCGAGTCCGTCGAGCAATCTAACCGCACTATCAAAAATTTCTAAAATATTTGTAATGCCGATTAATTCGCAAGATTCCCCCTCTTTGCTGCAGAGAAAAAGGACATATGAAATTCTTCTGGTTGCCTGCCTGAAGATTCTTCTAACCCGGATTCCGTTCAATACCCACTCATCATTAGAGGAGTGATCAACCATGTTGCATGCTTTCAGCATGCCCTCACTGTCTTCAGCACTTCTGCTGGAAGTCGCGCTGGCTATTTCCGTGTTCTCCAGATACACCGAAAACAGGCAGCAGGCGTACTTTGTTGAAGCTAAGACAGTGTCTGTGGCGAATGAAGCAATTCTGCCTGCCTGATCGATGACTTCCTTTGAAACCGGCGAAGCGTCTTTAGTGAACTCATCACTGGTCAACATTTTTGAAGCACCTCGACTGTGCGGAATTGATTATTCTGTGCAATTGACGAGTTGTGAGTGATTGCCTGCAAAGTACGCATGGCCGGGAAAGACCGACATAAAATAACATGTGACCAGTGAATTTATCGCAGCATCTCTTTTAAAACTTCGTTCATAAACGTCAGTCTTCGAATTTTCAACAGGAACGGGTGGTTTTCAAGAATATAATCCTTGCGTTTGCATTTAAAGACTTCAACTCGACACTATTAAATACGATCGATTACACTAAATTGCCAAAAATAAGCCGGTTGTCCTGACAATGCCTGAACTGGATTTAACTACACTGTTTGCTGCAAGGAATTCGATATTGCTCAGGGGACCCCCGGGTAGCGGTAAGACTGAAATCGTAATGAGCCTGGTGAGATCGTGGCTGAAGAACGGGGAGAAAGTTCTATTCGTCACCATTTCAACAAGCGGTGAAGAGATACTCGAACGTTTTATTCACGCAGGATTCGGGCGTAACGACCTTGAAAAGAAAATGCTGATAGTAGATTGCTATCAGACACAGACAATGCAGTCAAGGGACAAACTGATTATAAGCATAAATGGTCTCTCCCATCTTGAGAGCATAACACTTGCCATCTCAACGGCGGTCGAAGCTCTGGAAGCGCCTGTAAAAGTTGTACTGGATGGTCTTTCATCGCTATTTCTTCATAATGCGCCACAGACAATGGCAAAATTCGTGCAGGTCCTTACTACCAGATCCAAAAATGAATTCGGGTATCTGCTTATTACAATTGTTGACGGAATGCATGAGAATGTCACCATCAATACACTGATGTCGCTTGTCGATGGTGTCGTGGAGATTGAATTTGACGAAGATCTTCTGCGGGTGCTTCGTGTACGTTATGTGAAGGGCATGAGAACCTCTCCTCAATGGTATTCCTACAACCTGTCGGCTGATGGCAATAGTGTTTCCCTTGAGGGCCCAATACAGAAGAACGGAAGTGGAAAAAGTGAACCGGACCATGCGGGAAGCAGCGAAAGGAATGCCCGAAGGAGTTGAAGACGATGAATGAAGGCAAAACTCGCAGGATCATGACGTTTGTGGATGGATTTGACAAAATTATCGGCGGAGGGATTCCAGAAGGCAGCATCGTTCTGCTGTCCGGCAGACCGGGAACAATGAAATCATCTATTGCGTTCAACTTAATTTATAAAAATGCGGCCCGGGAAGGGATCGGCTCAATCTATGTTTCACTAGAACAGGGAAAGCTGAGCCTGATGCGTCAGATGAAATCTATGGGGATGGACATCGGTATGGAACCGAAGATCAGAGTCATGGATTTGGGAAAAGTCAGAGAAGAGCTTGAGCAGGCAGAGGCAGACGAGACAATTATTTCCGTCCTCAAAGAACAACTCGCAGGTGTTGTTAAAGAGATGCAGCCGGGTATTCTCGTCCTTGATTCACTCGATGTCCTGGACATATCGGCGGGGCTGACCTCAAGGAGAAGCCAGATTTTCTTTCTCTTTGAGTGGCTCAGGGAAATGAATCTTACAACTATCCTGATTTCGGAGAGCGACCCTGAGGAGGTCATGGAGAAAGGACGCGAAGAAGGCTACCTTTCTGACGGAATAATCAATTTGAGCCTTTCATCGGACGAGTCGGATGCAGTGAGGCGAAGAATAAGGTGTGTGAAGATGAGAAACACCGAGCATGAAACTGCATATTACTCTCTGCAATTTTCGGATGGCAGGTTTGTTGTCACACAATCAATGAGTTGAGAGAAATGCCCAACGTCCAGTTCTGTCCAGTATGTGGTTATGCGCTGAAACGGCCAGAGCGACAGTGTGGACGATGCGGAGAAGAACTGGTAGGCAGCCCGCGTGATGCCGGCCAGGAAACACCGGAAAAGATTACCGCTACAAGATGGGGGTCAGACTACACAATTGAAGCCATAAGTTTCGGCGGTGCCGCACCCTCAGGCAGCGGCATTAGAGAACTTTCACAGACAAAAGAAGGCGAGAATAGAAAGAAGCCTTTTCATGCCGATGCAGCCGAACCGCAGCAGGTCATAGAAGATCTCAGAAAGCAAATTTCCGATATGAACAGCAAGATGGCTTCTGTAATGAATGAGACGGCAGCACGGCAGTCCGCTTCTGGCGGAAGGCAGGCAGAAGAGGCTGGACTGGAAAACACCCGAAGAAAGATGAATGTGCGGAAGCTGAGGAAAAGGACAGACCCCGAGTTCAAAGCACTTGTTGAGAAACACCTCCGACGCATCAGAGAAATGCAGGTGGCAACTCCGGATGTTCGGCAATCCATGGATGTGAAACATCTGGATTTCATATCAGAAAAGATAGTGAGTCCCGGTTTGCCGGACGAATCGGTCGTTCTGTTTGTAGGAGCGCCGGGAACGATGAAATCCATCCTTGCCGCGGACATTATGCTGAAGATTGCAAGAAAAGAGAGGCGCGACATACTTTATGTGTTGCTGGGGGAGAGTTCGAAGGAATTCGAATCCAGGCTGATGCAAATGGGCATAATGCGGGAAGGAGAAAAATCTTTGATGCACATTGTTGACAGAAAGGAGATAATGAAAAATGCGGGGAGTATGCAGGGCACCTGGCGCAGATTGCTGATGCATTACATCGATGAACAGACGAAACAGAACAACTATTCGCTTCTCGTTCTCGACAATCTCAACGCACTCGCCTCAATGGTAGTGGGTGAGAAGACCAGAAATGCTGTATTCGAATTTTTCGAAGGATGCAGGAACAGGGGTTTGACGGCGTTTGCAATCAAGGAGGGAAGTTACGAGAGGTCTATTTCAGAAAAATCAGCGGAAGCCTACCTTGCTGACGGGGTTGTCCAGTTCATAAATGCAGGCAGTCCGGCTCAGGGCACAGTGACGGTACTCAGAATGATGAAGATGCGCGGTGCAAGGATTGATTCAAGCTATTTTGCAATTCAATTTGTCTCAGGCAGTCTCAAGATTGTTCCGTCGGTCGTTGTTTGATCCGGAGTTTGTTCGCTGGCCGATTTTCCGCCGAGTTGTATGGTCGCATTCTCTGGTGAAAGTGAGTTGATATAAAAGCCGGTTCCACGTTCAAAACCGGCAAGTTTGCTCAGTCTCGGGATAATTTCGACATGCCAGTGGTAAAAGGGATGCTCACGTGTGTTGACAGGGGTGGTGTGAATGTAAAAATTGTACGGGGGATCCTCAAGCACCGTATAAAGAGATAATAGCGTCTTTCTCAGGATTTCGGCCAGATCCGTGATTTCATCCTGTGTACATTCTGCGAAAGATGGAGAATGCCTCTTCGGCAGTATCATCAGTTCATAAGGATATTTCGATGCGAAAGGTGCCAAACAGACGAAGGAGCTGCTTTCAAACACTATCCGCTTCGACTGTGACAGTTCTTCCTTTATTATCGCATCATAGATGCAGTCGCCGCCCATATCATTGAAATAGTGCTCTGCACCGCGGAGTTCGCCGGCCACATAGACTGGTATCATAGGTGTTGCAATAATCTGGCTGTGCGGATGTTCCAGAGAGGCGCCGGCTTCCGCACCGTGATTTTCGAATATGAGAATATACTTGAAACGTCTGTCCTTCGTCAGGTCTGCAAGCCGTGACCTGTACATTTCGAGTATCTCTATTACCTGTCTTGTGCCCAGAAGTGCAACGGGCTTATCATGTTCAGGAGACTCTATTATGACTTCATGGCATCCGATTCCAGTCATTGAAGTAAACAACGAAACGGATTCTTTCTTAAGTGTGCCTTCGATACGCAGGGCCGGGAATTTATTTGGAACGGTTCTCAGCCACCAGCCCGGAGTGTCACTTCTTGTACCCTCTGACCTGAATGCATATATTTCAGGCGGCGTCATATGTTCGTTTCCTTCACAGAACACGCAGGTCTTTTGAAGCACAGGCGAATGCGGCCTGATATAATCTTTCGGCCGTTTTGCCCTCTCTTCTGATATGACGACCCATGTATCTGTGACATAATCCTTCCTTATTTCAGACAATCTTATTGCCTCTTTTCATTCTGAACGGCCATGATGAAAGTGAAACTTTGCTTTACTGCGCCAAATTCACAATGCCTATTTATGCATTGTTTTGTGTGGTCGAATAGCGATATCGATGTGAAGATGCAGATGTGGAGACGGATCTGTTTGTGCCCGGAATTACGATTTTCGTCAGAAGAAGTCAGCAGTGCTTCAATCTTGGAAGAAAAATATCGTTTCCAGAATCTGCTTAACAACTTTATAAATAACCATGTGTAAATGTGTGTCAGGAAACAGGGAAATGAGATGAAGGTTCTGGTTGTCGATGATTCCTCACTGACGAGAGCCGCGATGGTTGCGGCGCTTTCCGCCTATGATTATGAGATTGTTGGAGAGGGACAGGATGGAAACGACGCGGTCAGGCTTTACTCCGAGAAGAATCCGGATGTTGTGCTCATAGACCTGGCTATGCCAAATAAAGACGGTCTGGAAGCCATCAGGGAAATACTCCAGAAGGATCCGAAAGCGAAGATAGTGGCAGTCAGCGCGCTCTACGACAGGACTATGCAGAAGAGGGCGATGGAGCTCGGAGCGTCGGCATACATCATCAAGCCGTTCGAACTCAGTGAATTAATAAGTGTCATGGGCAAGTTTGTGAAATGAGGACAGGTGAACCATTGCTTCTCGGCGCTCATGTTGGTACTGGCGGTGGATTCAGGAACGCGATAAGTTCTGGTCTGTCAATAAAGGCTGATGCAATACAGATATTCACAAGGAATCAGATGCAGTGGAAGGCCAGACCCATACTGGAAGACGATGCCGCGAGCTTCAGAACAGCTTATGCCGAAAGCAAGCTGAAAGGAATAGTCGCACACGGTTCATATCTCACTAATCTGGCGAGCCCTGTGAACAGTTCACGGCGCATTTCTATTGAGGCTGTTGTGGACGAAATGAAAAGATGCGAACAGCTTGGAATAAAGACTTATATATTCCACCCCGGGAGCCATGTCAACTCCGGAGAGGAGAAAGGAGAAAAAAGGGAGGTGGAGAGCATAAGGGAGGTAATGCGCCTGACTGAAGGTTCGGTTGTTAAAATGGCGCTTGAGACGATGGCCGGCCAGGGAAATGTGATATGCCACCGTTTCGAAGCTGTGTCCGGCATTCTCGATGCCGTTGATTCTAATAGACTTGGGGCATGCATTGACACATGCCACATCTTTGCTGCAGGCTACGATATCAGGGACGTGAAACATCTTAATGCCACGATGAAAAATGTACGCGAAACAATCGGGATTAAACGGGTAATGGCAGTGCATCTCAATGATTCCAGGGCGGATATTGGAAAGAGACTCGACAGACATGAGAATATCGGCAAAGGAAAGATTGGCATCGGCGGCTTCAGAGCGCTCATGCATTCCGGCGGATTATCCCGCATTCCAATGATACTGGAAACACCGGGTGGCGAAAACATGTACAGAAAGGAAATAGAAATGCTCAGGAAACTTTAGCATCCTGCAGCATTTCAGCATAGAGCCGTTCATATTCCACGGCTGAAGCTTCCCATGAGTAGTTTTTTGCCATACAATTGCTCACAAGACTCGACCATACTTCCGGCGTCGAAAAAGTCTGAATCGCACGTGTCAGGGCATAAGCCAGCTGTTCCCCGTTTTCATCCTCGAATACGAAACCATTCCCTTCTGCGGTGTCCGGATCGAAATCGGTCACCGTATCTGCGAGTCCTCCCGTTCTGCGCACAACAGGCACCGTGCCGTACCGCATACTTATCATCTGGCTCAGGCCGCAAGGCTCGAATCTTGACGGCATAACAAAAATATCCGAACCGGCATACATCCTGTGCGCGAGCTCTTCGTCGTATCTGAGGACCGCCCTCAAATTAAGGTTGGAGGCAGCCTTCTCCTGGATCAGATGCATCAGTTTTCTGTCACCGGTGCCGAGTATTATGAACTGGAAACCGCCGTCGATGTCATCCAGCGCATCAATGAGAATATCTATCCCCTTCTGCTCCCACAGCCTCCCGATAGAGACAATAAGAGGTCTCTTCACCTGAGGCAGGGAGAATGTCCTCTGCAATGCACTCTTGCATGCCGCCTTTCCTCCCATCATACCTGAACTGTAATTTGACGGCAGCAGACCATCTGTGGATGGATTCCACATCCTGTAGTCGATTCCATTCAATATGCCCCTCAGTTTATCATTGTGCTTTCTTATGATCCCCTCCATCCCGAAACCATATTTCTCCGTTTGAATTTCCCGACTGTAAGTAGGACTCACAGTGACTATCCTGTCACTGTACACAATCCCGGCCTTCATTGAGCTGGCATTGCCGTAAAATTCAATGCCGTCGATGAAGAAATTTGAGTGATCAATCCCAATGTCATCCATTATCGATGGTGCTGAGTTTCCCTGAAACTGTAAATTATGAATGGTGTAAACAGATCGTGCAGTGACCCGTTTTTGCTTTAAAAGGAGTGGAACAAAACCCGATTGCCAGTCATTGCAATGCACTATGTCGTAAGAACGAGCGGCGACCAGTGCTGCTGACGCTGCGGCGAAATATGCAAACCGCCTGTTGTCGTCATCGTATCCGTACATCTCGGGCCTCCCGAAGAATTCGGAGTTCGAAAGTTTCAAAGCTGTCCAATTCTCGGTTTTCTGCGATGTTACGGCAAATGTTTTCCCATTGATATCATAAGAATCTCCATCAGCCGCGGCACTGGTGCCATAATCCGGCGTAATAACGTCCACTTCATGACCGGATGCCGACAGGGCATTGGACAAAGAATATACATAATCCGCAAGGCCGCCGGATTTTGAGAAGGGAAGTGTTTCTGCTGCTATGACTGCTATTTTCATTTTTTCCAGTAATTACAATGCAACACTCTTAAATCATTTTATCCATTGTATTATGGCAAGTCACAAAAGTCTTGGGGAAAGCCTTTCCATCGATTCAGCAGAACGGTATCCGCAGAACTTTTGAGTTTTGCTATATTTGCGAAGGGTTTTAACGGAATTCGGCATTTGCCAGTTGATGCCATCATTCAAGTTCCAGTTTTATGTGAACTGGGTAGACACAGACGCACTTTCTGTTGTTCACTTCTCCAACTACTTCAGATATTTTGAGAAAACAGAGGAGGCCTTCTACAAGAGCACTGGAATAGACCAGAATGAGATTGAAGAGAGAAATCGTGTCGCGTTTCCCAGAGTTGACGTAAGGTGTTCCTATGAGTTTCCATGCAGATACGGTGATGACCTTGAGGTTTCTCTCAGCCTGTCGGAAATCACAGACAAGGCGGTGAGCCTGGCCTTTGATGTCAGGAATCTGACTCATGGAAAGCTTTCTGCGAAGGGAGCTGTAACGCTGGTGTGTGTGGATACTCAAAAGTGGAAGGCTGTGAGCATACCGCCCGAACTGAGGGAAGTTTACTCGAAACTCAGCTGATATTTCTCTCCCTCAATGAAGATGTTCTTCGCTGCACCATCCACATGAGCAATGCTGCCGCTATGGCCGTCAGAAATGCGTAGACGTATGAATCGAAGACACTGAATGTAAACAGAATGCCCATAAATATGTTGGAGGAAAAGAGGCCGATGCCCCTCCAAGCACTTAATGAACCCATGCCCCTGGATATTCTGGCAGAGGGGGTTAGAATCGATGCGACCACTGGCTCAAACGTTTCTATGCTGCCTGTTCCGAAACCTAAAATTGCAATTGAAAGATAGAAAGCTGGCAGGCCGAGATTAAATTGATAAGATATGCCGATGAGCAGTGAGCCTATGGCGGAAACAGAATAGCCGAACTTCCACAAACCTGAAACTGCCTTAAGTGCAGACGATCCGAGTATGTAGCCGGTAAGTCCTGAAACGCCAAGGAATATGGTGTAAGAAAGTAAACCCATTGCATAGTTGTGCTCAGCTGCCGCAATGGTGATTATTGGGAAACCAAGACTGTAATAGCTGAAGCCGAAGAGTCCTGCGGAAATCAGGAACAGTTTCATTGATGATGCATTGATTTCCTTCTCATTGTCCGGCGGAGGCCGTGAATCGGTAAAATTTTTGTGCCTGTCTTCACTCACCATTGACAGGACAACAGACGACATCAGTATCGGAATTATCATCACGAGCATTACAAGCGGCACACCGAAACCACTGTAGAGAAGAACAAATGCAATCACCGTCGAAAGCATTCCGCCGCCGACGTCAAGCGAGTGGAGGAAGCCGAATATCCTTGAACGATAACCCGGATCTGAAATTTCGACGAGAAGCGCTCTCCGGATGGGTGATCTGAAGTCCCTCGACCACCAGCCGCCGAGATACAATGCTGAACTCTCAACTAAGTTTCCGGGGAGACCGCTCAGGGAGAGCAGCGTGATGAGCAGATTTCCGCCTACGGCCAGTTTCTTCTTGCTGTATCTGTCTCCGAGCCTTCCCCCTGCGTATGAAATTATCGAGCCTATGCCGTAGGTCATAGCCATCAGAATACCGAATATATATGCGGGTTGCCTGAGCAGAAATTTTACAACAATCGGAAAGAGACCAACTATAGTCTGATAACCCAGATCTGCGAAGAATGCCGAGAAGGAAATCAGCAGCACTTCTCTGGTAAGCCATCTGCGTGTTTCGCCTTTCACCAGTATACAGAAAAATGCAACTCTTATAAACGTTGAGAAAAATGAAATCCAGCCGGCACTTCCGGTCAGATTGTTCTCCATCAGTGACAGCGATCAATCATTGCCCCGGACGGCATCCAGGCCGCGGAAGCACATTACGGCATAAGAGATAACCTGCAAAGGCACTTTACAACCGTTCTGGAACCGTGATTCACGACATCGCAACTGAACTCTGGCAGAGAAGAACATCCTCATTCTATGTAAAAATCAGATTTGCAGACGACCGCCGCTCATCGAAATCGGTCAATAACGGCAAAACCCGTCCATGAGAATAAACTGGTATGGCAAGCACAGTAACCATTCCTCAATGACTTCACGCCATCTGTTATGTAAAGTATGAATAACAGGGCGACCTAATGCTATCCATAGAGAGCAGTCTGAAGATGATCGCCTGAATCTGGTAAAGTGAAGCCGTGCTGTGTGATGCTTAGATGAACATCTGTGTGTATCATCTTCAGCGGAATGGCAAAAAGGCATGTGCCGAAGCGGTGAGAATGGTGATATCGGATAAACAGGAAGGATGGCAATGAAAGCCATCGTGATGGCTGCAGGCAAGGGCACTCGCCTGCTTCCGCTTACTGCGACAAGGCCCAAACCTATGATACCACTGATGAACGAACCAATGCTGGATCACATGATGAAAGTTCTCAAGACGGCTGGAATCGATGAAACTATTGTGCTTGTAGACTATCTTTCTGATAAGATAGTACAGCATCTTGGAGACGGTGAACGCATGGGGGTAAAAGTCGAGTACACAACAGACAACATCAGGCGCGGGACAGCAGGTGCGGTAAAAAATGCTTCGCTCACCCTGAAAGAGCCCTTTGTTGTAGTCTCAGCGGACGTGCTGACCACGATAAATCTCAGGAAGCTCATTGATGCGCATTCTTCATCAGGCACACTCATAACCATGGCCCTTGCGAGTGTCCGCGACCCGTCACAATACGGTGTTGCCATAACGGACGACAGAAACAGAATAACAAGATTTCTGGAAAAACCAAAAAGAGAGGACGCGTTCAGCGATCTTGTGAATGCAGGTATGTATGTTTGTGAGCCTCGGGTGCTGGAACTTATTCCGGATGAAACGCGGTTTGATTTCTCAAGAGACCTTTTTCCCCTGATGCTGTCGAAGGGAGAGGCTATCGGTGGTCACAGGTTCAATAATTACTGGAATGATGTGGGTATTCCAAGCACCTACCTTGGTGCCACCAGAGATTTAATGGAAGGCAGGCTGGAATCGGGGCACCATGAGACGGCGTCAGTCGAGGATGATGATGACACAATGCACGGAAGGCTTGTGACCGGAAGCAACTGTTCCATTGCAGCGTCAGTGCACATAGATGGTTTTGCTGTTT
This sequence comes from Methanomassiliicoccales archaeon, assembly GCA_027365715.1. Next base: position 11,784 of record DAHXLZ010000066.1, read on the forward strand.
TGGGAGATAATGTAACTCTGGGCAATGACGTGGTGCTGTCACACTCCATAGTATATAGCAATACGGAGATTGGCGACAATTCGGTGATATCGGAAGCGATAATAGGGGAAGGCGCGGCGCTTGGTAAGTCTGTGACACTGGATGAGGGTGTCGTGATTGGCGACAGGACAAGGATTGGTGAAGGAAGCCGCATAGGACATAACATAAAGATATGGGTGCATTCACGGCTTGGTCCGGGAACAAAAATGTTGCACACGTGATAATATGAGATTGTATTCATGGGAGCGGTACGAGCCGCTGAAAATTACCAGGACGGGAATAGCAATTGCGAAATTCTTCGGGGAAGGTGCAACCATAGGAACTGGCAGGGATGGTTCACCACTTTCTCGATTCACGAGGAGATGCATTGTAAGCGGCCTTGTTGCCAAAGGTGCCCAGGTTCTTGATTTCAGGATGGTTCCCAGTCAGGCGCTCAGGCACGGAATAGGAAACCAGAATCTCGATGGAGCAGTTTATGTTTCATTCTACCGGGACGAGGTTCAGATACACGTCTACGGCAAAGATGGCAGGAACATGCACGCCGAAGGGTTACTGAAGATAAGGGAGCTTGTGGA
>DAHXLZ010000128.1 GCA_027365715.1 Methanomassiliicoccales archaeon
TGGCCCGATCCTGCTGCGCGATGTTGTGCCAGGCGACTTTCCTGTTTTCTTCGAGCAGCAGCTGGACGAGGCAAACCGGATGGCTGCATTCACCTCAGAGAACCCTGGCGACGGGGATGCTTTCCTGGACCACTGGAAAAAGATCATGGCAGACAACACCAGTACCATCGGAACAATTGTTTTCGACGGCAAAGTTGCCGGGCATGTGCTGAAATACATGAATGGGGACAGGCCTCAAGTCTCCCATTGGATCGGGAGGGGTTACTGGCGCAGGGGAGTTGCAACCGCCGCTCTGCAGAAATTCCTGCAGCTGGTCAGGGAGCGCCCGATCTACGCCAGAGTTGCAAAGGACAATGCAGGGTCGTTCAGAGTGCTGGAGAAGTGCGGGTTCAGGATAACCGGCGAAGGCAGCGGCTATGCCAACGCCCGTCGGGAAAACACCGAGGAATTCATCATGGCGCTTGGCAATGAATGATGTGCCCTCCGGTCCCGGACAGGATGATGATTTGTATCCGTCCAGTCCCCCCCAAGCAAGCGTAATATATCGCCTGCAGGTTCCGATCGACGAGAACAAGGATGAGCGATGGTAGGCAGGGCGCATCCCTGAGGAAAGCGATCAAGCTCCGTCATGCTGTCGCTCTATATGTGAGTTCTGTTCTTGGTTCAGGCATCCTTCTACTTCCAGGTCTTGCCGCCATAGTCGCAGGTCCCGGCTCGCTTCTTGCATGGCTGCTGCTTTCGATCGCAAGTTTTCCATTCGCCTTCACCTTCGCCTCTCTATCATCGAGAAAGCCCGAATCAGGTGGAATTTACTCCTTCGCAAAGGAGGCATTCGGGCAGCGTGCTGCAACCCTAACAGGCTGACTTTTTGCACTCTGGGTTATCACGGGAGCACCGGCAGTCTCGCTCATTGCCGCCTCCTATCTCGGTTATGCATTCCCCCTGAACCGTGCAGAGACTCTACTTCTCGCTTCACTCATCCTTTTCACCGCCTTTGCAGTCAATTACCGCGGTATCGTGATAAGCAACAGGCTGCAGCTTGCAACAGTCGTTGCGATTGTGGGTTTGCTTGTTGTGACGATAATCTCCGCCTCTTTCTTTGTAAGGCAGGGCAACTTCGGACCCTTCCTGCCGGATGGTCTGTTGCCCGTGGGAACGGCGGCAGCCCTTATTTTCTGGTCATACCTCGGCTACGAAAATGTATCCAATGTGGCCGAAGAATTCGAGAACCCGGAGAGGGATTTCAGAAGAAGCATTGTGCTGAGTGTTCTTCTGATAAGCGGTCTGTACATATCTGTCTCATTTGTCACCGTGGGCACCCTCGCCTACAAGGCAGGCGGCAACATAGCACCCTTTGCTGTAATGCTTTCGCACATCCTCGGGGTCTACGGAGCAGCTGGAACTGCCGTTCTGGCAGTGTTCATCATCTTCGGGACAGTCAATGCGTACACGACGGGAATGTCGAGGGTTTTCTATGCAGTTTCGAGGGACGGTGGATTTCCACGTGCACTGGACCATGTTCATCCCAGGACAAGGGTCCCGGATCGAGCCTTGATTGCGATGTTCGTTCCGATGATACCATCATTTGTGATTTATTATATGCTGAATGTCAGTCTTGAGACCGCTTTACTCATACCCAGCGGTGCAGCCATTGTTGTTTATGTCGTAGGCTCTGCCGCCGGTGTCAGGGTTCTTGGAAATGCAGGCAGAGCCTCGGGCAGAAGAAAGGCACCCTTGCTGCCGGCCATCTCGCTTGCGATTTCCCTTATTGTTCTTCCGTTTGTCGGGTGGTACCTGCTGTTCAGCGTCGCCATGTGCATCGCAGCGCTGATATACTCTGTGTTCTCCAGTCGTTGAAATATCGCTGATGAAACGCCCGGTAGATCGAAATTAGATCGTTGTTGAAATATCGATGGCGCAAAGCTTATGAGCATTAGAAATCATCCAATCCCCTTCAATGATGCTTGTGGTGGCATGCGCTGGCCGGCGCTTTCCTTGAGAGGGGCACAGAAGCAAGTATGGTGGTGTTGCTGAGAGTGTTGCAGGTTATCCACAGGAAATACTATTTCATGAATGGCGTCAGAGTCGTAGAAGAGAATGTAATGGCTGCATTGAAACGGATGAATATACCTTTCAGAGAAAGAACGATTTTTGTTACTGACCCTAAAAGGAGGCACTTCGGTACGGTGAGCGCATCGTTAAGCTCTGCAAGAGCTCAGGTGATATGCCCGAGGAATTCAATAAGTTTCACAACACTTGCTCCAGCGGATGTGCTTTATGTTCCAGATGTTGGGAGCCCTGACAGATCTACCAACGCGGTGTCGGACAGAATCCTGGAGTATTTCGACAGCACCTCGATAAAGAAGTCTAGGTCGATATTTACAAACACGAGGTACATGTCAGGAATTATCTCGCACAGATACAAAGTTCCCATGGATGAGATATATATTTTTCCGCTGCCGGTGGATGGTTCATTCAGCCCCTCTGCTCAAACCAGGAATAATGAAATCGTCAGTGTGCTGAACGTCGGAAGACTCACCAAGCGGAGATTGAGGTTGCTTGAGGTGCCTGCGCTGTTGAGGAGAGTGAACATGAATAGGAATGTAACACTCTATCACGCAGGTCCCCAGTCAGAATATGACAGTATGCTGGTAGATTCCTGTAACCGCTCTGGAGTCGAGTATGTGAATTTAGGTCATGCTTCGAAACAGAGCCTTGTGGATTATTACAGAAAAGTTGACTTCTACATTTACCTGAGTGACCACGAAGGGTACAGCATTACTCCAAAAGAAGCTCTTGCGTGCGGCACTCCTGCACTTATATCACACAACCCTGTGCATGACGAGATATACAGCGGCAAGAAAGGTGTAATATGGTTTGACGGCCTTGATTCTGTCAGGCAGGCATCCGAAACACCACATTCTCCAACTTATGGCGATTGGGTGCATGATTACTCTTATGAAAAGCTGACAACTGAACTTGTCAACTTATGCGGCAAGCTGTCGTAGCATTCACGAGACTATTCATCTGCCGCACGACGATGAAGGGTATGGCGTGTAGTCGGCTCGATCGGGAAAAATGCGCCTTCCTTCATAAGCAATTTTTGAATGAAGCAAGATCAAATTCGGTCGAACCCAAAGCCTGCCTGCCATTGCACAGTAAAACGAGGCACTCTCGCTCTCAGACCTCTTACGGATGACATGCAGCCGGGTGCGAGGCGTATCGTTATTCCAATCCAGTCGCTTATTTTCAGAGGAGTGCCCATAACCCGCCTGTTGAGAGGGCATTCAACACTCGTTTGATTTCACAGGCCGAGTGAACGAATCTGCAAGCAAAAGAATTTATTACTTGAGTCATTTGACTGATATATGGCAACTGCAGTCCCGCCCGTTGATCAGCCTCAGATGCCTTACAGACAGACCAATGACAGGGATGCTGAAACCGCGAAGACGTTGGTACTTGTAGCCATGATATTTCAGATCATTTTCATTGCGATTGGACTTTTCTTCTTTGTGTTTCTGCTTGGCGTTTTGTGGCTGATACTTGATTATGTACTTGTATATTCGAAAATAAGTGAAGGGAGACTGAATGAAGCTGAGACTCCCTGTCTTGTTCTTGCCATACTGCAGCTGATACTGGGCGGAGTGATTCCGGGAATCCTGATGATTATCGCTTATGTCAAGATTAAGGATGCGATCAGAAGCAGGATGCCTGCCCCCTCGCCACCTCCCTCTTTCTGACTGCAACTGTTGGGTCACTGAATCATCCGGGCACTGGCTGTGAGTTATTAATTTAGGCAAGCAAGTAATTACCTCTGCCCGGGGCAAGCATGAGTGTTATCGAATTCAGGAATGAAAGGGAACTGTTGACTGGTTCCGTGCTGGCGGTCTGCCGCAGCAGGGAGCACACGTTCTCCAAGAAACCAGAGGAAAGAATACTGCTGTTGCCCGGACTGGGTGTGGAGGGGGATGCGCATATGGGGTCAAAGGTTCAGCACCGTTCAAGGGTTGCAAAAGATCCAAACCAGCCCAATCTTCGCCAGGTCCATCTCATCCAGTCTGAGCTCTTCTACGATCTTCGGAAGCTTGGTTATGAAGTGAGATGCGGTCAGATGGGAGAGAACATCACAACATCCGGCATTGACCTTCTTGGTCTTCCGGCAGGGTCACACCTTCACATCGGCAGTAATGCCATTGTTGAGATCACCGGTTTGCGAAATCCCTGCGCACAGCTTGATCAATTCCAGGACGGCCTCATGAGTGCCGTGCTCGACAGGGACCAGAAGGGCAATATTGTGAGGAAGGCGGGTGTCATGGCCATTGTGCTGGCGGGGGGAGAAGTGTGCCCGGGAGACGGTATAACTGTGAGATTGCCCGAAGGAATTCGAAGATCGCTTGAGGTTGTGTGATGGCAAATCTTTCCAGCGATGACAGCTCGGATTTCATTTCTGCGATGGTAATACGCAATGTGCTATTGCCCGGGATGAATGCGGATTGAGCGAAATAAAGATCGGTTCAATTGTGATCGACTGCCGGAACTTTGAACAGATGATGAATTTCTGGCAGCATGTGCTGCACTATGTGCCGCTCTATCCGGCGGCGGGCGGATGGGTGATACTCACAGATCCGGCCCGGCGGGGTCCGAATGTGTCCATAAACCACGCCCCTGAAGTGGAAAATCACAAGAACCGCCTTCATCTCGACCTTTATGCCGGAGACCAAAAGGCAGAAGTGAACAGGCTTGTTGCCCTGGGCGCAAAGCTGCATCGCAGCCCTGAGCCGGGAGAGGATTTCGTTGTGCTTGAGGATCCTGGCGGGAATCTCTTCTGTGTTGTGGATGCAAAGGGCCGATAACCATCGGGTGAAACGCCGCCACTTGAATCAAAATGTGAGAATTCAAAGCCTGAACTTGACAGCCAGATCAATCAGCGAGGTGAATTTGAGTATCGTTGAATCATCCCGGACCCGCCTTCTCTGCACCGCCTTGCGCTTCTCGTATGTGGAGGACAACTGCCTCACAAAGTCCTTCAACCCGATCAACCTGAATCTTGTTGCCTGTGAGTTCCCTTCCAGCACATTCCCCATCATCCGCCTTACGGCAGCAACTGTGAAAAGGGGCATTGCCACAATCAGGTTCCTCAATTGAAGATTCTTTATCATCATCATCGGATAGTTGCGTGCCTGATTCGCAAAACCGTAGCCGCTCAGGTTCATGCCTGTTCCATTGCCCAAGTGAA
>DAHXLZ010000136.1 GCA_027365715.1 Methanomassiliicoccales archaeon
AAGTTACTTCCGGAACTCTGTCGACTCGATGATCGATACACTGGGCAGACTCGGTGTGAAATGCGATGATCTGTGCTTCGTGTTCGACAAGGGGATGAACTCGGAGGACGGCCTTGGTGCAATCACTGGAGCAAAGGCACATTTCGTCAGTTCGCTGAAGAGGAACCAGGTCAGTGAACTTCTTAACACAAAACTCTCTGATTTCAGTGAGGCATACACGACGGAGAACGGTGAACAGGTGCTCACATACCGTTCACCGATGGTTGTCATGGGTGTCGACGGCGTTGTCGTCATGGCATACAACGCATCGGCAGAAGAGAGGCAGAGAATCGACTACGAGCATGCAAAGAGACGTTTCACTGACGGATGCAATGAGATTGCCGCATCCATCACATCATCTGATGGAAGGAAGCGCAGGGGAAGGCCGCCGACTGTTGAAGGCATTCACAGGAAGGTCATCGCACTCATTCCTGAGAAATGGCGATCTGTGTTTCGCTATAAGGTGGGCAATACAATCGAGAAGGCTGCCGAAGGGAAGAGTGCAATGACACTGACTCACTGGATTGACGGGAAGGCGGAGAAGGAGAAGGAGGATGGTTTTGGCAAAACTGCAATATTCACTGACAGGAAGGACTGGAATGACGAGCGCATAGCCAGGACATACTTCGCAAGGAGTGCCATGGAAGAGGACTACCATGTTCTCAAGGATACGCTGCTCTTCCCGGTCATGCCCATATACCACAGGCTTGACAAACGCATCAGGGCACATGTATTCATGTGCGTCATGGACCTCCTCTTCTACAGGTACATTCAGTGGAAGGTTGAAAAGGCAACCGGCGAGCGTGTGCCAATCGGCAGACTCGCCGCGCAGCTGTCGAGAATCAGGCTCGGCGGCCTCATCACCGGTGACGGCAGTGAAAAGAAGGTCAGGTTTAAGCTCGAGAGCATGGGAGAGGAAGAGAGAGCGCTCGTGAAGGCGCTCAACCTCGAACGGTTCGTTCCAAACAAGGCATGAATTATTTTCAATTGATACCAGAATCCGCTCACGCACGTTTTATGAGGGATTTTTCACCCCTGATGTACAAAGTCAGGTCTGAATATTTCCCTTCGATTTACATATCAACAGTTTCTTTGATATTATCTGTGATTGTGCTTTACGGAATTGATATCCCGGCCGTTGTTTTGCTTTTCTATTTCATCGGAAAAGGGCACATGGTTTCCGGCACCAGTTCAATATTGAACATCATCTCCATTTTCCTCGGATTGGCCCTCGGGTTAGGTGTGGGGACAGATCTGGTTCTTTTGATATACAAGATTAGTTTCCCCCTGTCGTTTTTCCTGCTTATCGTAACGAGTCCCTACTTTGCTGTTTTGTTGGTCAGTTCCTTCCTCGGCCTTGCTTTGGGCTTACTGAAAAATCAGCGAATTCATGAGCCGATTCACAGCTGAAAGGACAGGGTAATAAAGAAAAGCAGGTAAGAGAGCATTACAAAATGACGTGGGGCAGACCTGAGTATATCGATTGCTGCAAATCATTCAGCACAGCATTCCATAGCCAATAATAAAATAAGGATCACGTTTTTCCAGAAGTCATGTGCGTCCTTTCCGATTCTGAAATAATTTATTTTGCATCTGAAGGCAAACTGATCTCAAATGGCTTTATCGAATCTTCTGTTACCCCGAACGGTTATGATCTCAGAATAGAGACTCTGATGCTTCCGGATGTTTTGCCCGATGCCTCTGCCGGCATCGATATACCTCCTCATTCCTGGTTCGCTGCATCCACGATGGAAAAAGTCACTCTTCCCGGGGACATTTCTGCGCAGCTGTGGATCAGGAGCAGCTATGCGAGGAAGGGCATAATCGGCAGCTTCGGGAAGGTCGACGCAGGCTTTTCAGGCACGCTTACACTTTCGTTCTATAACGCATCTTCAAAGGCAATCAGGCTTGCGAGAGGGGAGAGGGTAGCTCAAATTGTTTTTGAGCGGCTGTGCGCAAACACCGACAGGGATTATGAGTCAAGATCAGGAAATTACCAGAATCAGAGCGGCGTGACGCTTGAACCGCGCTCAGTCAGCGGTTCTTCTTCAGCAGGAAATGGTATATCCCGTCGGCAGGAGAATAGCCCTTGACCCTCCTGGCTTCAAGAACACGCAGGCCGCTGAAACCGGACTCCAGCGATTTCACCCTTTCCCTGATGCCCGCATCGGGCGTCCTTTCAT